>NZ_JACSMO010000011.1:0-115736 GCF_018618695.1 Exiguobacterium sp. s127
TCCCTCGGTAAGACGTCGTCAGGACCGCTCCACTGCACCCCCTTTCGGAATTGGCGCACCTCATCCTCCCTCGCCTTCGTCACCTTAGGTGAACTTGTCATCATGGACGAATTGTCTCATTTAAAGGAGAATACTTATTAATATGAGACGAAGAATATTTCATGATCTCTCAATCCATCATGAGGTGTTGCTCGTGCGCCACAAGACGTCACCACCCCATTCAGGACCACAGAATACTCATAATCGTGTTATGTCAACTTTATTCCCTATTTTAATTTACTTGTGATAATTAGACATTATCACAAGTATTTGTATGTTATAATATTTATATACATTCAAAATATGACATCTTATAACATGGATTAAATGGATTAAAACGTACATATATCAGTCATAATTCAATGTAATACAAGATAAATGACGGATTTCACGGCATATGACGCAGCAGACGGCCCGAAAGAGGAAGCGTCGACGACCGACGAGGATGGAGGAGAAGGGGATGGAGAACGACACACGAGGATTGGTGACGAGGGAAGAGGCGGCGCTGGCGTTCGCGGACAGCCGGGAGAAGCTGCTGGCCGTGCTCGCGGACGACCACCTGAACATGGAGGCGCTGAGCGACCTCGAGATCTTCGAGCTGTTCTGGGCGACGGAGCTGTTCCCGATCTATAGCCAAAAAAGCCCGCACACGAAGCGGGCCTACAAGCAGGACCTCGACTATGTCCTGCGCTTCTTCGTGACGAAGACCGAGGGCGTCAAGCGGCTGACGATCCTCAACCTGCACGAGTACCTGAAGGACGTCCACGACCAGTACGCGCCGCGGACGGTCAAGCGGCGCAACGCCATGCTGCGGCGCTTCCTTCGCTTCCTGCACGTCAACGACTATCACGCGCGAGACCTGTCGCTGCAGGTGAAGGACCAGATGAAGCCGGAGCCGCTCCGCCGCGAGATCGACTTCGACGAGATGGAGGCAATCGCCCTCGCCTTCCGCCACACGGTGAAGCAGAAAAAGAACCGCGAGCTGTTGCAGCTGCGGAACGAGACGATGGGCTATCTATTGTTAACGACAGGGATGCGTGCTTCTGAATTACTAGCACTCCAGTTCAGTCATGTTCATGAAACTCACTCCATGAACTATATCGAATTTAAAGGAAAACGCGAAAAATGGCGTCGTATTCCTTTGACTCAAAAATCAATTCACCTTATACAGCGTCTAAAAGAGTTAATGCAAATCGAAGATGTAAGAAATCCTTATCTTTGTTTCAATATAAAAGCTAAAGATGTTTCTATTTCATATGAAGCATTAAGACTTATTGCTCAATCGGCCTCTTCCCAATTGACGTCACAAAACACTTCACCCCATTGGTTTCGACGTTCTTTCATTACAAAATTATTAGTAAATAACCTCTCCCTGTACGAAGTCATGAATATCTCGGGGCACGAATCAATTAATACAACCAATAATTACTTACAAGATTTAAAAAAGGGTTCTATATCAAGTCTTCCTTTTGAGTAAAAATCGGATAATAATGAAAAAAATCATTATTATCCGATTTTTACTATAATATTTAATGAAAACACATGAATAAAATTACTTCATTTCTATTTTTCAAGATTAATACCTTAAATCTTTTTCAAATTGTATAATTGTTCAAAAGAAAGTACGAGAAACGAAGATATAACTTAGAGTACTAATTCGCTTGCCAAAGGAGAAAAACAATAATGAGTAATGAACACTTAAAATCATCAATTATGAATTTAATGAACTTTTATAAGAAAAATGTAACTTTTGCTGAAATCGAAAGACTACTTAATAATCAAAAAATTTCAGTCAACGGATCATACAGATTTTATTTTCCAGGAAACCAAAGTATTATAATTTGGGAAGGTATGTCTGAAGAATTTGCACAAGCTTTAGAAGAGTTGATTTTCGTTGATAAAGTTATCACTCTAAAAGTATCTCATGAAAAATATTATTTTTTGGATGGAAAAGTTTTGAATCTAAAGCCTACTTACAATTTTAAAGGCATATATAAAAAAGAACGTTGGCTACCTACTTTTATTGAATTAGGCAGTATATGATTTTAAATAAGTTTTATCTCTATTTTCTCATTTATTTAGCTAATTTATAAATATATATTATTTGATAAGCATTAAATTATTAATCAAAATAATTAATAATTATTTTAGACTGAATACAGAGTGCAATTTTTTTCTAACGAAAAGGATTGTGCTTTTTGTTAGTATCGATTATTCCTGAGACTATCTTCTCCATAGGGTCGCTACTGCGTGTTTTTCTCTGGGAATTGATTTCTAGGAAAAAACACGCTTCTTTGGTCCTTTTTCGGGACATAAAAAAGTAGAAAAGAAGAAGGAGGAAAACTTTTTATTATTAGTAGGAGATGTCACCATCATAATAGAACAACTGAACGCGCAAGCTTATCTTGTCCCAAAAATCGATGCAATCATTGATGTCGACTTCATTTATCGTGCCATAGAGAAGTTGTATAGTGAAACCAAGTGTCGACCACGTTCTGTTAAGCAAGGTAGCTTTTTCAATATGTATTCGGAATTCATGTTATAAAAGAGATTGAGACCAACATGGCATATCGTTGGTTTTTAGGTCTTGGTATGGATGAGAAGTTGTTGCACTTCTCTACGTTCGGCCAAAAACTACGTCCGGCGTTTTCAGATACAGACGTCTTTGAGAGTATTTTTTATCAAATCCTCACGCAAGGAGTCGAATCCGGGTTCCTGGACCCGTCGGTCCTCTTCATTGACTCCACCCACATCAAAGCAAACGCGAACAAGCGGAAGTAATAAGAAGAAGTTCGTTCGACTCACCGCACAACAGTACAAAAAAGAACTAGATCAAGAAGTCAACGAGGAGCGGATTTCGCACCAAAATAAGCCCTTCACCCCCAAGATGAAGAAAGCTGAAGAACACGAGACGAAGGAGAGTGCGACAGATCCGGAGAGTGGCTATTACGTGAAGGGGGAGCGTGAAAAATAATTCACTTATTCGTGCCATACTGTCTGTGATTGCATGGCTTCGTCCTCGGGATGATTGTAGCGCCCGGAAGTGTCCACGATAGTATCGTCTTTCCAGCACTTCTTCAAGCTGTCACGCACCATTTCGGACAACCATTCGCAGTCGTCGCCGACTCTGCCTATAAAACTTTTCCCATCGGCCATCATCTTCTCAAACAAGGCATTTTATCCATCTTCCCCTACACGCCCCAGAGGGGTGAAAGGAATGTTAAAAACAAAAGACTTTTATTATGACGAACATTATGACTGTTATTTATGTTAAAACAATCAAGTTCTCCGTTATCGAACGACGACGCGAGACGGGTACCATGAATATGTCTCGAATCCTTTTGTGTGTGAGACATGTCCTCTTCTCTCCCAATGTACTCAGAGTCGCGACCGCAGAAAAGTCATCCATCGCCATCTCTGCCAAGAGGAGATGGATGAAGTGGAGCATCTCAGACATACAGTAGTGAATCGTGTGTTGCAAAAGCCTCAGGAAACAATTGAGCGTGTCTTCACGGACACCAAAGAGAAGCATGGCATGCGTTGGAGCCGCTATCTAGGTCTGAAAAAAAACGACGCTTCAAGCGATGCTTACTTTCATTGCCTTGAACCTCAAAAAGCTTGAGAATTGGTCCTGGGAATCCCCCGGGAATCCATTTCTTCACTACGTTTTAATAGGGAGTACATACAACAAACCCTCATTTCACTTACGAAGTGAGGGTTTGTCTACAATCTATGAATTCCATCTCTTCGAGAAGAAACTCTATCTCTCGCCGACGGTAGATTTTTAGGAAGCAGTGAGATTCTTGCCTATACCATGGCGGACCGGACAATCAGGAAGCTAAACGAGAAAGCCCGACCACCCTTTCACTCTGATCAAGGTCGGCATCATCAATATCAATGCTACACAAGAACGAGATTACGCAAAGTACGTTAAGTAAGAGCAAATACATCTAATATTCTTCTATCGTTTTACAATATAGTATGAAAGAATGACAGGATACAAAATAACTTCTTTTTTTTAATTTCGAACTACTAAATCGTAAATTAGCTTGGATAATGGTCTTTTATGAAATTTGCTCTCATCCATTTCTATCCCATATAAAAATAAATCTCTTTCACTTGGTGTTAGCTTCATCTCATCAAATAAATTATTTATAGAATTTATGTAAGAATCACTGTACGCGGTTTTCTTATATAAAACTTCGCTAAT
Source organism: Exiguobacterium sp. s127 (assembly GCF_018618695.1). NCBI lineage: Bacteria > Bacillati > Bacillota > Bacilli > Caryophanales > Exiguobacterium > Exiguobacterium sp. s127. The sequence continues at coordinate 4,250 of NZ_JACSMO010000011.1, forward strand.
TGTTATTTTATGACTATTATAAAGTTCTTTTATCCTAAATAAATCAATATGACTATCGTATTCTTTCGAACCCCTCATTTCTAACTCGAAATCTAAAGATTCTCCAATAAATACTTTTAGTGTGGAATTTGATTTTATGCTATAAGAAAAATACAATTCGTCATAATTAACTACTTTTTGAAAAGGATTAATAGGTTCAGCATATATATTGGACTTAAATTTTGAGTTACAGATTTGACATGATGGAACGAAGTTAAATAAATTGAGTGACAGTAACGCAAAATATTGTTTTGGATAATAATGATCAAGATCTCCAGTAGAATATTCCTTTTTATTTTTTGTAAATTTAGAAATATAATTTCTATTACAATATGGACATACCTCAGTATCTAATCGAATCATAATTTTGTCTCTCATTCTTGCTTCTTCATTCGATTCCTTATCTTCACTTATTATCGAATAACCTATTATAGAGTCTAATTCCTTATTCAACTCAATTAAAGCGTTTTTTATTTTAGAAACTAGTTTATTTAATTCGCTAGTATTAGTAACGCATCTTTGAACTTCAGCATCGTCAATGTTGATCAAAAATTGAGACTGTATTCGTATGTTTTCGATGTACTTTCTTCTCCACTCAGTTCGTTCTATTGTATGCAAAGGCTTACAATCATTTTCTATTCGATATCTGTGCTTATAAATAAGCATAGATAATGAAAAATATTCATTAATTATTTTATATTTTGTAAGCAAATCTTCAATGGGAGTTTTTAAAATGTCTAAAATTAAGCTTTCTAAATCTGAAGAAATATCTATTAAAAACTTTAATCCATTGAAATTTGAATTTTTTAAAGCGCTATCAATAATACTTGCAGTAATTAGAGGATACATATCTTCAGCATAATCGTCTTTGAAAGCGAATAACTTTTGAATATCCAAATTTATCAATTTATAGTTCCTCCTCTAACTTCTTCAGCTCTTTTAAATACAATTCCCTTAGTTCAGATTGATCACCTGTGTTATTCAGCTCTCTTAAATGCCATTCCCTTAGTTCATTAATAGCAGATTGATTATCTGTAAAGGTTCTAATAGTGTTGTTATTTAGATAGTTTGTTATTTTTCTTTGTATGATTGTATCGTCAATAAGATTAATTTTCTTCCGAACTTCTTCGATACTGTCTAATATATAAGTAACTTTTTCTCTTTTTTCCCCCTCTCTTAAATCATTTGAATTATTAAATTGATTGATTTCATTAGTAATAAATTTTACTGTATTCACAATTCCATTAAAGTAGTTATTTGCGTATTCGCCTATTGAATTATCCATAAAAAATGTATTTTTTATCAAATCATAATGATTACTCATAAGACCAAAATTTGCTTCAGTGATTATCCGTTGATTATTAGAACTATTTATATCAATACACATGATTGATTCTTTTGGTAAATCGGAAGCCATGAACGGTGAGTGTGAAGTGATGATTACTTGAACAGTAAATCCTTCGACATGCTTATTTAAGGTATTCATTAAATTATTGATATACCTTCTCGACCATTCTGGATGAAAATTCATATCAGGTTCGTCAAGTAAAAGTATAATATGTTTTATTCTAGGTTTATCTTTAATAGATTTTAAAGTGGTAATTATCGTTGAGAAATGCTTTAAATATTGTAACTCTCCACTGCTTAAATGTTTAAAACGAATTTCTAATGGAAAATTATCTTTTTGATTTTTCAGTTCATCTAGTTCATGAACTAATTTTCTTACACTTTCTACGTTTGTACTTTCTCTTAGTTCGTAAATAATCTCATCTGATTGAAAATACTCTTCGTTGATATTGTCTAAAAGATTAATAATTTTCTTATAACGATGATATTCAAAATTTGGTTTTTTTCTCATCACTTGAAAAGTATGATCTCCCAATAAATTTAAATACCATTCTTTTATTATTTGGAAATTAATATCTTCATTTATTAATTTATTATATGTATTAGTAAATTTCTTGTTTTCACTGATTAGTTCACTTGCCTCTTTATTCGACTCTAATTCATAAGAAAGTACTTCTTCGAAAAACGATATAATAAATTTTTGTTTTTCATTGAAGTTTTTCTTATAATTTAATAATGAATTATATTCTTCAGTTATTCCTTGTATTGACTTTAATTTCGAAAAAATGAATTCACTTTTCTGATCATCTGATTTATCAATAAGTGATATTCTCGAGACTCGCATCTGTACATTTTTTGCAAGAAAATCTTCTTCTTTATAAATCGAGTCATCTGATAATAAATTAAAAATATCAGCCATGTTTGGTGAGGTTATATAATTCCTTCTAAACCCATTGTCGATATTATTCAATAAATCCATATTATAAGTACTAAACCATTCTTCAGAGTGCGAGTTTATGTAATAAAAATAATTTAAAGACTGTAACTGTTCTTCTTCTGTTCTATGTGTAGAAAAAATTACTTCTCCTTTTTTATTTATATTAAATTCAGCATATCTATACTTATCTTCTTTTTGACTTGGAGAAATTTGTACTCGAGGTATATAATTATGGTTTCCTTCAACTATAAATTGATTGTTATTTAGTCGATATATAGTAAACCATTTGTTTGAAGGACTTTCTTTTAAGTAATTCAACTTATCGATTTCATTCATACCTAAGATGTTTACTATGGTAGATTTCCCGCTTCCATTTTTACCAATTATAAGATTTATATTCGAAACAACATTGTTTTCAATAAATTTGATTTCATTATTTTTTTTTATAATATTTAGTTTGTTATTTTTCGGGTTGTAAATTACATTATAATCCATACTAAAATTAACACCTTGCTCAATAAAAATATTATTAATATTACTCATATATAGATATATTAATTCTTTTTCCATTTACATCACCTCATAAAAATTTTATCAAATTTTACAATTACCATAAAACAAATTTTCTTCGAGCGGACAAATGAAGTCACTTTTTCATAACGAGTCGAATATGAAGAAGTTCTATAGCTACATACGACTCAATTACTTTCCGGTAAACCACGATATTTTTCTCTGACAAAACTGCGTATGATAGACAGAAATTGATGATGTAATACCTTTTGTTGAGGAAAATCAGGAGAACATAACGCGCTCCAGTTTCTTTAACAATCGGCCAATGGTGTAGTACGTGTGGAGTATCGATTTTACTGGGTCTTGGGAACGCTGACCGTTAGTTAGTCATCGAACTGTAATAGAGCAAGTCGACCTCGACTGCGTCGTTTATCTTAGTACGGTACCATCTAGTTGATGATGTCAACGAAATTTTGATAGCATAATCGTACCTGGATGTCCTTTATCAGCTCCATGATTTAGATAGCATTGAATTAATGTCCCTACTTTGAAAAGTCCATCTTCTTGACCACCCCGCTTTTCTGCTGGACAGGCGTGATGATAAGCTCTTACTCTGTCGTCTCCAGAAACGCTTGACTACGCTTCCCGTTTCCTCCTCTGTCATCTACCATAATTTTCGTCTCCAATGAAAATCGTATGCCCCTGCTTGTCTGTATTGAACGTCAACAAGACTTACATCATCTCCTGGAACCAATGATGTACCTGACTCTACCAAGTTTTCTCTACCCGTTCCAGTAAGTCGATGATATCCGGTAATATCAGCTCCAACGTAAGTTCTTTTCAATCCTACTCGGACTCTGGTCAGGTATCGTGACTATAAGTCCCCTCTATTTGTAGGACGCCCTAAGGAATGAAGCAAAAAAATTGTGGATCTTTATGAGGAATGTATGACAATCGGCTGTCATATATCCTTCTTCATAATATGAATCGAGGACAGATTGGAATGGCGATGCAGGCAATATTAGAACATATTGCTTCTTTACCAGCTGACACCCTAATCAAGGAAGTAAAACGTTCTTATTCCAGCATCGCAAAGTCGTTCAGTCATATCCATGTTGTGGATACGATATGGCTGAAGGTCCTAAAAGGCACAGGTTGCAGGAGTCGTTCAGACAGTTAGCAGCTTCTTATCGTTTCCTCATCGAAATACCTCCATCGAAGAAATACTTTTATACATAGCGAACCAAGGGAGCTACCATCGTGGTAACATCATGACCATGCTCAGACAGCTGTATGAGACCTCGATTATGATGGATTATTCATTGTTCTGGTATGTAGACATGAAGCAAGAAAATCAATGAGGTCAAAAATAACTTTCATCCTGAGTCGATGACACTGGAAATGACAGAAAAAAGTATGCATTTATCTTTAGAATCTGACAACCTCATTCTTCGATGCCGAATTTGTCCGCATGTATTCCTTCGGGAGCGAATCGGATGGTATGAGAACCTTCTTCCTCGTCCTCGGCTGTGAATGTCCATTCATTGGAGACATCGACAAAATCAAATTCCAATCGATGTCCGAAATGTGGAGTAAGTCTCTTGACTACATATTCCGTCATTTCATAGACAGACTCTCCAACTGCTTCGATTTCCCCAAGCTCGAATTCATTCCCGTCACTCGACAAGACATCATTCATCATTTGTTTCATGACCAATCCCCCTTACTCATAGATACTATCCAGGTACGCAGCGTGACTGCAATAGACCTTTTCGAACTCTCTAGAATAATGATGATTACTACGATTCACGATGGTGATTAAATCATCCTCTGTCATCCCGATGGCGAGCAGCGCTGATGCTTTCGATTGAAGTTCTTCCATCGATATGATTCCGTCCTCCCCCATCAACCATTCCATGAACGAATCCGCATCTGGCTTCTTGAGTGCCTTGATGAAAACGTTCGACTTCCCGATGCGTAGACTCTTGAGTACACCGACACGTAGAAGGATGCTCTCATAGAACAGGTCCTCGAAACCGATTTCTTCGAGTGGATGAGTGAAGCCGTCCTTACGCAACGATACGAGCGTGAAGAACTCATCTTTGGCTACATACGATTCGATCGTCTCTCGATAATCCGAGATGTCCTTCTCCGAGACGCCGGCGCGTGAGAGACAGCGGTCCGTGATGTAGAATCCTTTGTCGAGGAGGATCAGCCGCGCATGTCGCTCCAGGTTCTTCAACAGTCGTCCGGCAATGTCCTTGCGGAGGACCCGATGCTGCTCGGTGCGGACATAGTCGTTCGAGAAGATGAGTTGCTCGAGGTACGCCGTCGAGTTCGGATAACGAAGTCGGACCGCGAGTTGATCATCGACCCTATAACCGAGCAGCTCCGCATCAGCTGCCGTCAGCCGTTGCTTGTCATACGACGGTACTGTCTGACAGATGATGTCCACGAAATCCTCGATGGGATAGCCGTCCTCTATCAGGTCGGACTGGATTGCTGCCACATGCCTCGCCTTTAAGTCCGTCCGACTCCCTTCCTTCTTCGTGCAGATGATTGTCTTCCGTTCATGGATGTCCTTCACCAAGTCAGAGATGTAGCTGGCGTTGAACCAATATCCTTGCTTCGTGATGGCGCGTCCGTCCGGTAGCGAGCATAGGTCCGCGGCGTTCGATGCCTTCGTTTTCGCATGGAGGACCCGGTTCTCGTCCTGCTTCGGAAGGTTGTTCTTCATGACCATCTTGCTCTTCTGCTGGACCGGCGTGATGACGATGCCTTCCTCGGTCGTATCCCTCACCTGTCTCCAGAACCGTTTGACGGAACCTTCCAACTCCTTCTCCGACATCGACCACAACTTATCCCCGATGAAGATTGTACGTCCTTGTTTGTCCGTCCGAAACGTCAACAGGACGAACACCGTCTCCTTGAATCGACGATATACCTGACTCTCCTGCCAAGGCTTTTCGACCCATTCCAGGAAGTCGATGGTGTCCAGGGACATCAGCTCCTTCGGTCGTCCCTTCTCGGTCAGGTTGATCGTACGGATTGAGAGCTCTAGTTTTCCGGATTCTGCTCGGAGATGCTCCACCTGGTCCTTCACCGACTCCAACATGCGACTCGCCACGTTCGTCAGACGTGCCTTGCTCTTGTTGAGATCTGGATTCAGTCCGTATGCTCTCGATATCTCCTCTAGGTCCATCCCTACGAGTTCGTGGAAAAGTAAATCGTTCTTATTCTGGTTCATTCTTATGACATCCTTTCATCGATGGAAGGTACAAACCCTCCCCATTAGTCCTATACATCCATTATATGACTTTATATGAGAAAAGTAACGCTAGTGTCTTGAAAATCCTGTCATCGTACTCGGATTGATATGGTCGTCCTTTCGTCTACGAATTATAATCAATGCATAGGATGTTTCATTTCTCGATACTTCTTTCTGATGAGGAGGGTAAACATGAACACCATAGGACAACCTGAAGGATGGAGTGCATACGAACTGCTCGGATTGATGCATCGTGAGATCGAGTCGCTAGGCGTCAGCGGCTATACGGCACTCCGTTCTCTATGCGAGATTGGCGTCAGGCTTGATGACGTGTTGGATCCAGTCATCCGTAGCCACATCCCCTTGTCTCCTGAGAAATCCAAGGTCCTCTTTCGGATGGTCGATGACCTCGGTGCAGAGAATTGCCGTGAGCTATGCAGCCGGGCGAATCTCTATCACCTGACGATATCCCAGGTGCATCCCATCCCCTACACCGTGATCGAGTCGTTACTCCTGAGACGAGGCTTCATGCTCGCCGATTTCTCTTCGATGTCGTTCCTCGAGTTTCGTGAACAGACACGTGGCGAAGGATCATCTACTCTCTATCGGAACATCATCGGTGCCATCGAGGAGCTCGGCCTGTTCGATGAGAACCAGACGTTCCTGGCGGATGATGTACAGGATGGGCTCAACGTCATTCTTTTCCCAGGTGAAGGAAGGGACGATGAACTCTATCCACTCGATTCCGTCATCTACCAGAATGACGTCGAAGATGGACTTCTTCGATATCTGGACGAAGGAGAACAGTCTGGCACCATTTCCCTCGAGACGTTACGCTCCCTCGTGAAGGGATTGCCGAACGATAAGATTTTAGAGAACCACCTTTTTGGTAGAACGTTCGCGACATATTCGCTAAACCGGACCTTGTTCCAGACGGTCTTCGCCGTCCCTGATCGCGTCGACCGTTATCTCGAGCTCCTCCATGGGCGTGGGGTGCAGAATACGCTCTCCATGGATTTCGTTGACATCCTGGATGCCGGTCAATTGTCACGTTTCCTTCGCGTGCGTAACGCTTATGTCTGTCCCTCCACTAGCATGGTCCGACATTACGATGTCGAGAACATCCTGCTCTCTTTGACGGAGGATCGTCACTCCCCTATCGACGAAATGGTCATCGGGAGGGATGCGAAGCGGATGTCGATCGTCGTCAATCCGCATGGACACATGGACACCTTGGGGATTACGAAGGAGCGGGTTAAGGACGCCGTCCGGTCCTCCACCTACCTTCTTCGTGCCGAAGGATACGTCCGCCGTCTGAGGGTGCCCTATGCTAGGGACATACTCTCGGGTTTACTATCAGATAAGTTGAAGGGATTACGCGGTGTGTTCACGCCCCGGATCATCTATGATCTATTATCCCCTGAGATCCGCACCCTCGACATCCAGTCACCGATGGAGCTGAGGCACATACTTGGACGGAAACATCCTTCTGATGAACTTCACGTCCTCTCTCGTGAAGAGATTGCCGTCCGGGTGAGGACGAGACGTGAATTCATCGAGGGATTAATAAGACTTCATCCCGAGTTCATCTCCGTCCACGATCTGGTCGAGAGAGCAGCTTCCTCCAGCGGTCATCGACGGGCTCATTGGGAACATCATCTCCGTTCCCTTCTACTCGATGACGTCTCGTACGTCGAGGTGGAGCCAGACGTCTACCTCCGTGTGTCCAGGTTGTCCGATTCCGGCTTGTCCCTTTCAGAACTTGAAGGGTATGTCTCATGGCTTCTCGAGATGTTACCTTATGAGGAGTTCATCAGTTCCTCGATGGCAGCGGGCTTGGGGCGAGGACATGCGGTCTATCGATTAGGTTTTGATTCCACCTTCTTCGAGAGCTTGTTGCGCAGGAGCCCCTTGCTTCGTACACTGTACGTTCCCGGAGGCACCGTCTACTATCGGAACCGGAGACAAACCCGTCATTCGGTCGAGTACTTCCTGTCCTCACATGTCGAGGATGGCGAGGCGATTGATGACTACCTCCATCGCCTGGAGGAACGATATGGTTTCCTCCTCGCGAAGGAGCAAGCGCTTCGAACCCTTAAGAACACCGAGATATACGTATCAGAAGAACTCGCACGACTCTTCTCTGACAAGGATTCTTTTTTCCGATATGTATATGGGAGTTGAACACAAAAAAGTATGCGCCGGCGCATACTTTTTTCATTCTCACTCTCATCCTCCTCGTTCTCGCATGTATATACCTTCATGACACCCTCCACTCTTCGCCTGCCCCTAGAGTTAACGAACACATCGATCATGCCCGTGAGGACTACGTCTTTTTTTATGAGGCGATTGGAGATTTACTTGTTCAAGGATTGTCACGTAGACTCTCTTGAACGACATTCCGTTCATCTTCCTAATTCTATGTATCAATCCATCTGTCCGGTCCATTCTCACATCATTTCAACTTTAGAGAATTCAGAGACTCAACGATATGCGCCATCCTGTTTCACGTGAAACATTTCTCGGTAGGACCACCTATCTTCTTTTGGTTAGTGCTTGTCACTCCTCCGACGGCCCTCGCCTCAATTGATTAGTCACAGTGATGGAGATGAACGTCCTTTCTTCGTCTTGCTCGATTCGTGAAAAGGATTGACGACATACTCCTACCCTTGATAAAAGCTCTTATAATCCCCCGTGATAAATAAAATGTACATCATTATTATGGTATGTGAAATAAGAAAAAGTATGCGTCGGCGCATACTTTTTCCGTCCGCATCATGCATGGTGGTAATCCACGTTGTTGAAGGAGCCATTCGGATTTGATTCTTATCGCCAGCTGACCATGACGTCCAGCCAGACCAACTATCCCCTTTCCATCGTCACCCCATCGAATCGTTTATTTCGACATCTATGACATCTCTTAACGACCTCCTCTCTCTATTCAGTAGTTTTGATTTTAGGAACAAAAAAGTATGCGCCGGCGCATACTTTTTTGAAGGAGTAGACATAGGATTACATACTCGATGATTGTATCAAGAGATGATGAACGTGTGTCGAGCTGCATGATTCTTGATTCCTAAGATTTTATCTTCATAATGGTTCAACAAACTCAATATGAAATATCGATGTGGCAGGGCAGCGATGGTTTTTGATGCCTCCCTATAAATGTTTCTTCCGGAAAAGTATGCGCCGGCGCATACTTTTCTATCTGATTTCCCCGTGCATCGCATGACATGATATGCTAGATACATTGAAAAAGGGGGCGATGTACCATGGACAGTTCATCATCCGTCCAACACCGACAGCTCGTCGTTTCTCAGGCAGCAAAGACGCTGCTAGAGAACGACGTCACCGAACAACTCGCCTCGATCGACATCGTCGACGTCGAGGCATATGTCAATCAGCTATATGAGGAATGTTATGAGTTCCAGAACGAAGAGGACGTCTATACGAAGCTACGCTACTACTCGTTCAAGAAACTGAAGAGAAGATGGGTCAGGTCGGCCATCCGAAACTATGTCGAGAATAAAGGGCCGATGAAAGAGCTTAGGGGATTGCATAAGATGTATCTCGAGTTCTGGGAAATTTCAGGCAAGGAAGGCTTCCAACGAAAGTTCTCTGTCGACAGTGTCGAAGAACTCATGCAGGAACATATACGCGAGCTCGAGGAATGGGCCGAGAACAATAACCTCCTCATCCATACGTATCCGCATTGGGGACAGAAGACGAAGAACCAGCGGACGAGTACCATGCGGACCGACATCCTGATGGTCATCGGGGAAGTCGCGAAGGGTCTGAAGCGAGTGCAACCGAAGGCACACGTCGCGACGTCCACCTCAATCACCGTCCCGTTCTTCGGTCTGGCCGATCGCATGAAGAACACGACAGAGAAGTTTAATCAAGGGGAGGGGACGTTGACGGACCTCTCGCTCGACCTACACGATTACTCTGCCGTCGTGCCGAAATACAAGCAGGGCGTGCCGAACAATCTATCTGTCCTCGTCAGTAATGAGTTCCTCGCAGAACTCGACGGGAAAGTGCCCGACCTCGATTCACGTGATTTCGAGGCGTTCAACGAGATACTGTCCTACCGCGATTTGTCTTTCCAGACGAACCGGAAAATCGTGTTCCCGATTTCGAAGCTCGTCAAGAAGATTTACGGTAACGACAGCGGGAAAAGCTATGCCCTTACGACGCAGCGTCTCGTCAAGCTGGGATACTATCGGGTCGCGGTCCGTAACGAGGAGGGGGACCTCTCAATCTTCGGTCTGTTCTCCTCCGTCAAAATCAGTGGGGCGTCTGCCATACAGCGTGACACGCAGATCACCGTGACCGTCTCGGAGGAGGTCTACGACGATTTGCTCAAGCAACAAATCATCAGCATCTATGGGGAACAAATCGAACGACTGAAGGGGACGTTCGCCTATCATCTGTCGTTCGTCCTGCAGAAGGAACGTCTCAACTCCTTCCAGCTCAAGGAGGAGATGCCGGCGAAGCGGCACTGGCGACAGTTCACCCATTCCATCCGCTTCAACAAGAGTCGGAAGGCCGAGAATCTGAAGGAGCTCGAGACGAACCTCGATCGGATCAAGGATCTCGACTTCATCATCCAGGACTGGCATCGTTCAGGAGATTACTACTTCCTCTACTTCCATCCGCTCGAGAGGTGGGAACTCGACGATCGGAGCAACGTGCTCCTGCTTTGAGGAACCATTCCTATGTCGGGCCATCGTGATAAAAGTCGCGATATGTATCTGCCAAAAGATACACAGGTTATTGTCGATTTCAAGTGGATTGAACTTCATCTTCCTAGTCAGTACATCCATGGAATCATCGACTACTTAGTCTTAAAAGGATATATCCGCCCTCTTGTAATCATCTGCTAAACAGGAGCAAGCATTAGCTCGACCGTCATCGGTTACGTCAGGCACTACTACCTTATAAGGAGGAGTCCCCACATGATCAATCCAGAACACCTCACTGCCCTTCCCTACAAGGAGAAACTCTCTGAAGAAGAAATCCAGATGATTGAAGGACTACAGAAGAACCGTGCAGCAATCCAAGTCATCAACCGACTCACGTTCCGCTTCAGACGACTCAAAGAACAAGATATCCACTCCGCGACAGTGGATTTCGATGAAGAGTTTCCTCTGTTACATGAGAGCTTCGGTGAACCCCTCATCCGCTACTTCCGCTTGAAGGGGATTTCTGTCACGCGCGTCCCCCGCACAGGAGAAGAAGATCCTCTTAATACATTCGAGTATACTCTTCTCTTCGACTTCTCCTCACTTTAAGAAGAGCGTTTATTCGCAGAAACGCTAATCACTAACCCGACTACAGGGGGACGAGCATTTACATGAGATGTTCCTGTTGTTATTTTTCTCTTATAAAAGGTTGATGTATTCTCTTATCAGTTTTAGTTATATCTATGGAGAGGTTAATGTCTTACTTTCTAACAGAAGAAGAGCGTACGGTTTTTTATCCGTACGCTCTTCTTCTATTCCCATGTATCCTATCGTTTCATGTCCGTCTCACTGCTTATCCATCCGTAAAGCCTACGTACCTGTTTTCCTTGAAGCCTTCGAATATACCTTCAATCTCTTGATTCATCCGTTGCTTACGTCTTCATTCTTCGTCAATCATTACCTGATCGAACTTCGTCAGAAATTCCATCCTTATTCTATTTTTTTCATCCTCATCCATCTCCGTGGTCAGCCATTCCATGCTAGTCAGATTATCCATCGGTATGGATATCATTCGATGAAGTCACTCATATGTCTCTCATACTTCTCCAAATCCACACCGACGGCCAAGGCTCCATCTCTCCATGTAGCTGGACTTTCTGTATGCTTCTTTTCCGATGTCCTCATTTCTTTTAGACCTAATGATAGTTTTCACGATTCGATCACCAAGGCGGAGTAAAAGGTGACGCAGTAGAGTAGGAACAATGCCAACATCAACAAGAATATGCCATCTGAGCTCAGGTCGAACATCTTTTCCATATCCGGTATCGTACTATCGACTGATTCCCATTCGTGTAGCATCCGAACAGACGACCTTCCATTCTCTCGTGAAGAATCACATTTGGATTGATGATGTGTTAGGGTGATATCGGTCGTAATCACAGACGGAACAAACTAATAGGAGGGAATCGGACAGTTTTGGTCGTCATGTACCGTACTCTACTTACCAATTTCGATGGACAATCATGGTCGTTGGATTGAAGACAGTCATCGAGATAAAAATACTTTTAGAACATACGTTCCCTTTATAGAATATTAGTCTAGATATACATTGTGGATCTTAGATTAGAGATATCGGATTGGAATCAATGTAGATGTCGAATTATGTCGTAAAACGATCAATTTTTGATTATGGTCGTCCAATCCCGTACCAGAACGACATATATTCATCGATTAGAGATGATTTCTGTCGTTTTTGACCGTACCGAAATGACACTTTTATTGTTTTGGTCGCCTGTCACCGTACCGGAACGACATTTTAGAAAGAATGGTCGCGAATCCCCGTACCAGAACGACATTTTAAAGAATTCTTCAGATTTCTTAAATTTTTTTTTAATCGTTCCACAACAAGATTTGTCGTCTTCCACCGTACCGGAACGACACTTTTCCTTGTTCCGGTCGTCTTCCACCGTACCGGAACGACACTTTTGACGTTCTGGTCGCCAGCCACCGTACCGGGGCGACATCCGGCAGTCAGAAAATCATGAAAATAATAGCTAAGAGAGGCCATGGATGGCTTCATATCGGGATTCCTTGGATTTTGGTCGTTTTCGACCGTACCGAAATGACATCTTTTTGACTTATGGAAACGGCTTCATATCAACGTTTCTGACATGTTGGTCGTCTTTGACCGTACCAGAGACGCGTTTTGACAGTTCTCCCCCTGGACAGGATACTAATCTTAATAGTTCACAGAGTAGGGGAGGTGTAGGCAATGTCGATGAATCAGCAGAACAGACACGTATTGGTCGCGAACAAGGTGCTGATCGCCATGAGCGGTCTGACACGTTGGACGAAACGAGAAGAAGGCTTTATGTATGAGCAGCATCACTATAACATCCCCGGACCATTCCTCGCTCTGAAATGGACGAAGTCGCGGATCCGCCATCTTCTCACGTTGCTCTCGCATTGTGACGACAAGGGCATGTTGTCCCTCGTCGAGAGCGAGGCGCTCGCGGACCATGCCCGGACCTCCGTCCGTTCATTGCACGACAACCTACGTCTGTTCGAGGAGGCGGGGCTCATCCGGTATGACTTCCATTTCACCGGCGTCCTATCGATCGAGCTCGTCGACTACCTCTCCAACTATCGTGACCTCACGGAGGAATCAGGCAGCTTCGGTTCGAAGACGGGATATACCTCCATCTGGTGCGGGATGATCCGTCATCTCATGGAAATCAATCACGTCAACATCCTTCGCGTGGCATTGCGTGCCCTCGTACAGGTGGAACGCGACATCCATGTCCAGTCTCAGGAGAAGGCCATCCTCACCTATGACGAGGTGAAGGGCTTCCTCCCTCGCTACTGTGGCCATCGTCTTGCGGTGAAGGGCATGCTCGACCAGCTCTCACGCATCTTCGACGTACAGCTCGTCGAGGACACGAAGGACTTCCTGTCGGCCGTCAAGGGTAACATCTCGCTCAAGCGACGCATACATACCGTCACACGTCCACTCATGTTCCAGATGAAGATTGGGGAGAAGGTCGACAGCAGACGCATCCGCGAGGCGGAACGCGCGAGCACGCTCATCGGTTGGTTCGACCTTCGTGAGGTTGCCCGTGACTTCGTCGACTTCGACCTGCTCGAGGTGCCGCAGGCTTCCCTCAAGTCGCTCAGCGACACGTACGGGTTCGATGCCTGTGACGAGGTCCTGCGTTCGATCCGGAACGACTTCCTCCGCTACGGGGAACGCCTACAGGAGACGGACGTCTACAGTCTCTTCTTCCAGTCCCCAGTCCTCTATCTCAATGAGCGTCTGAGACGACTCTCGGAAAAATTGGCCATCGCATGATGGTCTATTTGTCATGCTCTTTTCTGAAAAAGATGGTGAAAACGAGTAAAAACATCTCCCATATCGGCGTCATCGGGCTCGAAAAAGGATACGGACGCATCCGGGACGTCCATCCTGGCGGTTTTTCGAATGTGTCATACCGTTCAGGAAAAAAAACAAATACCTGTGACACTAAAAAAGGTAATGAATACAAAGAAACGACTCGTTCAGAACGAAAACGAGTATCAGGAGCACATAATTCAAACGAAAGAGAACTTCCTCAAATCATCCTGTCTCTTTATCAGATGTCGATATCAGCAAGAAACGTTGGCATCCAATGCTCTATGATCGATTCTCGTTTTCCAATTCCTTTTAATTCTTTTTTAATCTCTTTAATCTCCTTGAATATTTGTAATGAAGATAATCTGGTAAGCCCTCATGTCATCATCTTGTAAAAATAAAGTTCGCTCTATTGATTGAAGTACGAAAAGAACGACAAAAAACATTGTATACATTTCGACATCGAAACGTATACATGATAATAACTTTATATACAAATAAATATCACTTAAAAACGACAACGAACTATAAAATTATTGTCTTCAATCGACTTGTATGTGATGATGGAAACAGAAAGGGGAGAGATGATGAACATTCTGACGTTCTACATATCAAAGGGAGGTTCCGGGAAGACCACCTGTTCCCTCAACATGGGCCATGCTCTCGGTGAACTTGGACAACGCACACTGCTCGTGGACCTCGATCCACAAGGTTCCCTTAGCAAGCTGATGCTCAAGGAGTCAGATACAATCAAATACATGACGCTCTTTGACGTCCATGCGAGAGGACTCGCCATCGAGGACATCCTGTTCGACGACGAGAAGCATAATGTCAGTCTCCTTCCCTCCAACGAACGGAACGCCCGACTCATCAATCTGATATCGGAGCAGGACAAGCTCTTCTTATTAAAAGACATGTTGGAACCATTAGCCGAGGAGTTCGATTGGATCATACTCGACTCTGTGCCCTCAATAAATGAGCTTTCAAAGGTCGTTCTATCCTGTGCGGACCATGTCGTAGTGCCCTTCATGCCGAAGAAGTTGGTATATGACCAGCTCGGCAGCACCATCCGGACGATTCGTCAGGTGAAGAAGTTCTACAATGCCTCGCTCGAACTGACCGGAATCATGCCGGTCGCAATCGATGCTGGCCTCAAAGGTGACCGTGAATATGCCGAGTCGATGCGCACGCTCGCAGAGTCGGAGGGACTCGACATACTACCTTCCGTCCGTCGTGCAGCGTTCATCGAGAAGGCGGCAGACAACGGAAAGAGCGTCCTTCAATATAAGTCGAAGGAAGGTATCGAGCTCGCACTCCCGTTCAGGGAACTTGCGAGACTCATGACAGAGGGAGGGAACCCAGGATGAAGGCACGTAACAGACAAATCCATAAGGTCAAGCCGCAGGAGCAGCATCCTTACCGGAGTGGGTTGACGGACATCGGGTCCGTCGTCCAGAAGCTCCCGGTCTCGCGTGACCTCGAGAACCTGGCCCTCGAGATCCAGGAGCTCGCGAAGGTGCAGACCATCTCTGTCTTCGAAATCGGTAAACGTCTCTCGATCGCGAAGTCGGAGATGCATGACAACCAAGAATGGCGGAGCTTCCTCGAGGTCGTCAGCATGTCGAACTCCCTGGCCTCCCGCTACGTTAAGGCATACGACACTTTACAGCCTCTCGAGGAATCGCTCGGCAGCCTACCAGCCTCGAAGATATTCGAGTTGATGTACGTCGAGGACCCGGAGGACGTCGTACTGAACGGACTTCCCGTGACGGATGGCCGGAAGCCGATCGAACAGGCGACCGTCCGTGAAATCCGGGCGAACCGATCCAGTACGTCAGGGGTGAAGGTCAGTGCCTTCCGACAGAAGGATGCGACGTCGACCGTCGTATCGGCACGCGTCCCATCCGAGACGTCCGAAAAGATACAACGAATCGCGAGCGCACGTGGTCTCAGCATCAGTGAGCTGCTCTCACAGATGATCGAGGAGACACTCGTACGTGAAATCATAGAAGACAGGCCAGAAGCAGATGCCATGGAAGGGGACGAAGACCGATGAAAAAAATCGCATTGTACAACCGTAAGGGCGGGGTAGGGAAGTCGACGACGACGATCAACCTTGCGCATGCCTACGCGAGGGACGGCCTACGGGTTCTCGTCATCGATGCGGATGACCAGGCCTCGACGTCGAACGGCCTCGGCCTGACCGAGGACTACCCAGGGAAGGTCTTGCTCGATTGCCTACTCGAGGAGAATGATCCGTTCTATTCACCAATCGAGCAAGTCATCGTCAATTGCGAGTATGAGACCGGGACCATCCATCTCATACCGACACGCCGCTCGGCCTCGCCGACAGGGTTGACGAGCCAGATGGGCTACGAATACAGACTCAGCGAGGAGTTGGCACGCGTCGAGGAACTGTTCGACGTCTGTCTCATCGACTGCCCAGGTTCGACGTCTGCCCTGAACCCATACGCACGTTGTGCACTGGTCGCTCAGGACATCATCGTCATGCCGGTACAGATGCAGAAGTTCTCGATGGATGCCGTCTACACGGCACCGGAGGAACTAGAAGAGATGAAACGCTATAAGGAGGACATCCATATCGCGGCATTCGTCCCGACGATGGTCGGATCGCGCTCGAAAGGTGATCTGACGACGGTCGAGGAGCTCGTCGACCTCGGACGTGAGGTCGGCATCCCGGTGCTGACGACGATCCCTTACATGGTCAAGGTCCAGTCCCTCCAGCGTGAGTCACGTCCGGTCATCGATCACAAGGGACCCGCTACTGACGCCTACCTCAAGCTCGCTGAGGAGGTATTCGCCTTATGAGTCGCAAAAAGAATGCACCGACGTTCTCGAGTTTCCAGGCGAACGGGACGCTACCGGCGACAGGACCGAAACCTGACGCAAGGGAAGAGAAAATCGATGCCGTGAAGAAGTTCTCAGCGTCGACGACGGTCAAGAACCCTTATCAGTCCTTGTCGGCGACCGCGCTCTCGCGCGTCATCTCGAAGAACCTTCCGGGGAACATGGACGAGTTGGTACAGTACTATAATCATATCGATGCCATCCATGCGACGAGCTTCGTCGAGAAGTGCCGTGTCCTCGCCCATGCCCATGAGTTGTTCCGCAACGAGGACACGCGTACGGAATTCCGGAAGGAGGAGGGCGGATGGCTCGAGTTCCTCGAGAAAATCGGAATGTCGCAGTCGCAAGTCAGCCGGTTCGTCTCTTTCTGGAACGTCTTCGGTGAGGAACTGCTCACGCAGGCGATCTCGGAGGACCTCACGTCATCGAAGCTCGCGGAATTGTTATCCTGGCCGGAAGACCCACGAGCGGCAATGCTCGATGGACGTACATATCCTATCGGAGATGGTGAGAAGACCGTCTATGAGATGACACGGGAAGAACTACGCGAGGTCAAACGGATGCTCAACGAGCGCAAGGATGAGCGCGTCATGGACCAGCTGCCTCCACGCCGTACCGCCAAGATACAAATCGATTTCGGGAACGCCGACGATCCGTTGTTGAAGAACCTACAGAATCGGGCGAAAGAGGAAGGGACGAGACCGGAGGACATCATCCGTCTCGCACTGGAACAATATCTGCGTCGAGACTAGTATTTGGAACAGGCATCCGGCCACCGGATGCCTGTATCCATCTGAAAATACAAAACAAGTAAGAGCATTCTAATTTCCCTTACTTATTTTCTAAAACAGATTGTCTTTATTTTCTATAAATGTGTAAAATTTAGATATGAGAACGCATGCTCATACGAGGATGCACATGACATTTGGGAGGAATCACACGACATGAACTTCGAAAACACGATCGACCTACAGAAAGAAATCGGAAAAAGCATCTCTTTGACGGACGGGACGCGCAAGCTGACGATCAAAGGAAAAACACGTAGCTATCCGGTATACCAGATTCCACTCGAACACTTACTCTATAACCGTCAGAACGGACGTATCATCAGCTCGATGAACCGTTATGAGTCGGAAGGCAAGGACATCCAGACCCTCTCGAAGGAGGATTACAATGATCTCGTCGAACAATTCATCGTCGAGTCCAATAAGTTGGCACTCGACAAGACGAAGAAGAACATTGATCTCTTCGGACAGCGTCTGCCCGGCGTCGTCCTGAACGACGGGACGGTCGTCGACGGGAATCGTCGTTACACGTGTCTTCGTCAATTAAAGCGTGAAGGGAAGACGACGTTCTTCGAGGCGGTCATCCTTGACCCATCGGAAGGTCTCTCCGCCATCGACATCAAGCGACTCGAGCTCAACCTGCAACATGGTGAGGAGCGGCCGGTCGACTACAACGCCATCGACAACCTGGTCGAGGTCTACAACGACATCGAAAAGAACAAATACTTCACGGTGAAGGAATATGCCTCGAACACGAACAAGACCGAGGGAGACGTCAAGAAGATGCTCAAGAAGGCGAACCTCATGGTCGAGTTCCTTACGTTCATCAACGCAGAAGGAAAATATTACGTCGCACGCGACATGGAACTCGATGGTCCGCTTCAGGAAATCATGCTCATCCTGAACAAGGAGAAGGACGAGGAGGAACATGATCGTGTCAAGAGTGCGCTGTTCACTTCGATGACTCTCTCGAAGGATGGGGACCTGACGAGATACATCCGACGCATCGGCAAAGAAATCATCCAAGCGGGAAATCGTGAACAGTTCCTGGATGAATATGACGAAATCGTCGAGGACGTCTACGAAGCATATCAGGAAGAAGTCAGCGTGACGGTGAATACGGTCAAGAAGTTGAACGAGAACCTCAAGAACGTACGCGAGGAAGCAAGCTCTATCGTCAGCAAGCGAGTGGACGAGACGGTGTTGACCCGTGTCAAGATGAAGCCGATCGATTCATTGAACACGGTCATCCGGACGCTCGACAACGTCGATGCGGACCAGATTGCTCGGATGGACGTCGGATCGAAGAAGGAGTTCTCCCGTCTCGTCGAGCAGATTCGGAAGGAACTAGAGGCCTATGAATCACGACTCTGACTTCCGTGACCTGGTGCTACGCCCATCCTATTACACGACGGAGCATCAAATCGGCAAGGACTTCTATACGCCCGTCCTCGGAAGGGCGGTTTCCTATGACCGGGTCAGCGGGTACTTCAGCTCGAAGGCACTGGCCTCCTATGGTCAGGGCGTCAAGGGACTCGTCCAGAATGGTGGACGGATGCGCCTCATCGTCTCAGAGGAATTGAGCGAGGAGGACGTAGGACTGATAAGGCAGGGCTATGCCCTACGGGAACAGACCGTAGAAAGTCTACTCGAACGACTCGACGAACGGCTCGATGACCAGGAGATGATGGACTACTGCAACCTCGCGCATCTGATTGCGAGTGGTGTCGTCGACATCCGCATCGGGTTCAAGTCGTCCGGGCTCTTCCATTCGAAGTTCGGCCTCGTCGAGGACGGTGCCGGTAACATCATCTATTTCACAGGATCGAACAATGAGACGAGCGCCGCCATCCAGAACAACTTCGAGTCCTTCGACATCACGACGACATGGCTCTCCTCGCCCTTCGACATCGAGAAGATTCCTCGTGCGCGCCGCGAGTTCGACCTGCTCTGGGCGGACCGCATGCGTGAGGAGAACATCTACGTCAAACATATCGAGGAACTCATCATCAAGAAGATACTGACATACGACAAGGGGACGATCATATTGGACAAGGAGATGCTGCAGGAGGACGCGATGATCCTGACGGTGGACGATGGCCGGTTCGTGATACACGACAACGTAGCGCCAGGGAAAATAAAAGCGAACGAGCTCACCATCAAGACGAAGCTGAAGCCTTATTATCACGTGGAGAAGGGGTATCCTCATTTTCGCGAGGAATTGACATACGTGGAGATGCGGAAAATCATCGAGCTCTTCGAGAAATTAGGTCGACGACGAGACTTCGATGTCGTAGTGACACGTGCGCTGGCCGAATATCTCGACCGACAGACCTATCTCATCGAGGAACGCTCGAACTATGCGATGCTTTTGAAGACGCAAGATGATCGTATCGAGGACAAGTACGCCCGCTTCGCGTCAATCGTCGATCGTGAGCTCCATCGTGAGCTCCGCGATAAACAGATGCAGTCCGCCTTCTACATGGCGGAGATGCATCGTGCCGCCAACTTCTCCGTACCAGGCGCGGGGAAGACCTCGATGGTATACGGGGCATTCGCCTATCTCTCCTCACAGGAGATTGATCGGGTGAACAAAATCATCATGATTGGTCCGAAGAACACCTTCCTCGCCTGGAAGGACGAATACGTCGAGAACTTCGGGACGAAGCGAGAGCTTCGGCTACTCAACATCCATGACACGGACGAACCCATCCGACAACTCCGTCTCGGTGGAGATTCGTTCGACCTCGTCCTCGTCAACTATGAGTCACTTGGTCGATTCGAGGGTGTACTGAGTGACGTCATCGATGGCCGCACGATGCTCGTCTTCGACGAGGTCCATAAAATCAAGGGCATGAAGAGCAAGCGCGCCCAAATCGCGAAACGTCTTTCGACGCTGACGTCCTACAAGTACGTCCTGACCGGTACACCGATACCGAACACCTATGAGGACGTCTATAACTTCCTCAACATCCTATACGCCGAGGACTATAAGAGTTTCTTCAACTTCAAACCAAGTGAATTGAAGAATCCCACCTCGACAAGGATTGAGGAAATCAATGCCAAGCTGTTGCCATTCTTCTGGCGGACGACGAAGCACGAACTACAGGTGCCACAGGCAGAACCGGACATCCAATACCACGTGGAGGCGAACGATGCCGAACAGGCCATCATCGACCTGATCCATCGTAAGTACATGGGTAACGCGTTCAGCATGTACATCCGACTCCTTCAGGCGTCCACCTGCCCCGAACTCCTGTTACGGGCGCTCGACTTCCAGGAGATGTATGGGGAAGAGGAAGCCACAGGATTATCCTTCACGAAACAATCGGACACCACTCCGGTCGTGCTCGATTGGTCGGAGGTCGAGCTTCTACGTCGTGTGCCGAAGACACGGAAGTTCCGTGCAGCAGTGGAGCTCGTCTCCGATCTATACGATGAAGGGAAAACGTCCGTCGTCTGGTGTATATTCATCCATACGATTGATCAGTTCCATACAGAGCTTCTTGCACGTGGCATCAAGGCCGAGGCCATCTATGGAAGCACACCACTCGAGGAGCGCGAGCGTATCATCAAGTCGTTCCAGGCGGGTGAGCTCGACGTCATCATCACGAATCCACATACCCTCGCCGAATCGGTCTCTCTCCATCACGTCTGTCATGACGCGGTCTATCTGGAGTATTCCTTCAACCTGACACACATGCTGCAATCGCGGGATCGTATCCATCGACTCGGTTTGCCGCAAGGACAGTACACGCGTTATCACTACATGATGATGCAGGGACAGCCGGAGGCACATGGAATGGTCGACGAGAAAATCTATGACCGTCTCAAGATGAAGGAACAGCGCATGCTCGACGCGATCGAGAATGGTGAACTCCGTCCTGACCCGACCGTCGACTATGACGAAATCGTTTCGCTGTTCGACTGAGTCTTGCGATTGTAAGTGTGGTCTCTGCAAAAGTCAAAGACCTGATAAATCGGATTGGAGGGGGTAGGGTTTCTCGACGTATCACGGAACCCTGCTCCCTTTTCCATGTTTCGGAAAGCGTCATTTATTTGGATATATCAAGAGTCCGATGAGCTCGATTGGCTTTCTTCCGAAGAGGCTTGAGCTCATCGAATCCTTCGTAAGGAGTAGGAAGATGTCCTACACAATGTTACTTTTCACTTTTCTACTTGCCACGACGCTCCATGAGCTCGGACATGTCATCGGAGCGAGGATTTCGGGTATCGATGTCTCCACGTTCTCGATAGGGTTCGGTCCCGTCCTCGTCAGGAAGTCTCATCGTGGCGTCACCTATCAAATCTGCATGATTCCGCTCGGAGGATATGTCATGCCCTCGGGTTCCACGATCACTCGATTGAGACGCATCGTCTTCATCGCGACCGGATTGCTCACCAGCATCATCCTCGTCCCGGTCGGTTGTCTGTCTCTTCTTCAAGTGATTGATCCGAGCAGCTCGTTCGTATCCGGTTTGGACCGACTGATTGCTCCTTGGTTAGAGGATCCCTTGCGTTTCCTGTACGACAGCCTGTCCATCTTTCTGGCGGACGGACCACCCACGTTCGGTTCGATGATTGAGTTGCTGGCGGCGGCGAGCCTGTTCATCGGCTTGGCGAACTGTCTTCCTCTCCTCATGCTCGATGGGGGACAGATTCTCTTCCTCCTTATCGAAGGATGGTCCCCGTCGATAAGGAGGAACGAGCAGGTCCTATTCCTGATCAGCTACTGTATGCTGGCGCTTCTCATCGCTGTTCCGATGCTGTTCTTCCTGGCCCGGGAAATCAGGACGACGTATCCTATCCTGTTGATGGGGATCTTTGTCCTCTATCGCGTCATCAGATTGACACCGGGTTTCTCGCTCAGGATGAAAAAATAGGACGATATACATGAAAAAAGGGATGGACCAGGTCCATCCCTTTTTCGTTCATTCATCCATGTGGGTTTCGGATGACTGGAGACGTCCTTTGAAGCCATCAATGTGCCTCATCGAAGCGGATGCGATGGCGACGCATATAGTCCTCCCGTCCGGTCCAGTTCTCGATGGACATGTCTTCCCGTAATCCCGCGAGACGTCGGTTTTCCTCGTCCAGGTGTGGCGTCACGAGTAGCCGGCCATCTGATGCGAAGGAGGTGAACCCCTTGTCGAAGAGGCCGTCATGCATCACGCAGAGGACGAGACCGTTGTCCGGGTCATCCTTCTGCGATGCGTCCGATAATGCCCAGGGGAGGATATGGCTTGCGACGAACAACTCGCGTACGTCGAGCTCGCAGAGCTCACAACATGCGCTCCGTCTCAGTAGTGCATCGCGGAAACGGGACTGGGAGATGCGATAACGCGTCATCCGCATGCCCTCATGGTTTCGAGTCCGTAGAGACATGAGCTCTTCGGAGGAGGATGGTGAGGGTGACACAAGGCTCGTCGTCCCCGGATTCGCACGATTCCGGCGGAACGTGCACCAGGCGGTGGGCTCATGTACGCTCTTTTCCATGCCGAGCTTCAGGTCGAGCAACCATTCCCCGGGTATCCAGATGGGGAGGACGGTGAAGCGGGCGACCAGGTTCTCGTATGTGTCACCGGATTCCAGATGATGGAACGTCTTTCGATAGAGCGCCTCGTCGAGCATCATGCCGTCGACATGGGGGAGGGCGAGACCGACGTACCGCACGTCACGGCCGACACGCTCGAAGTAGAAGAATGGAGCATGATGACTCGCCTTCGAATCATAAGCCCGGCCACTTCAGGAATGTCTTGTTCCCGCGTTGCTTCGTGTCGCGGAAGTCCTTCCCGGGCATCTGATTGTCGCCATAGTAGACGAGGATGCCGTTCGCAGGATCATGATGGTTCTGCCATTCGGCCTGCTTGCCAGTATCGAGTAGGATTGTGAATGCCTCCTCTCTGCCGAGAGCTGCCTTGCCCTCGACCATGGCGCGACGAATGCCGCCTTGGTTCCCGAGACCGCGTAGTCCTTCCCCGAAGCGGAAAAAGGCTTCTCAGAGGCTCGTTCGCGAAGTGCGACGACTCGGTCCCGGCAGGATAGACCTTACCAGGTATGAGGTCTCGTGGGATGACGTGGCTCATTTGTCATCCTCCGTATCATCGCTGTTCCGTCTTTCGCGATCCCGTAGTACCGCCAACTCGATGCGTTCCGCGACGGCTGATGCATGACGCTCCTTCTCGTGCTCGAGAAGCCTTACCTGCATCATCAGTTCCCGGTTCTCCTCCTCGAGACGCTCGACGTTCCGTGAGCGGGCCTTGTAATCGTCCGTGACCTCGGTCAGGCTGTGGAGTTGTCGTTGCAGCTGCTCCTTCTCCTCGTCGCCACGGCGGACCTGTTCCTCGAGGTGGAAGACCTCCTTACGCAATGACTTGACCGTTTCGGCATGCTCCTTCTCAAGACGTGCTAGCGCGTCGACGGCATTTCGTCTTTCCGTCTCCGCCTTCTCCATGGATGCGAGGAGCATCTTCTCCTGTTCCGCGAGCTGTTCACTCGCGAGTCGTCCTTCCTCCTCAATCCGAGCATGTTCTTCCGTGACCTCAGCCTCAAGTCGGGAGACGGCCTCCTCATGACGCGAACGGACGGATTCTATGTCTGTCGCTTGACGCTTCAGGCGTAGGGAACGTTCCTCGAAAAGGTTCCCAATCTGGCGAAGTAACAAAGAGAGCTGCTCGTCCTCCTCCGTCAGCAAGGGATCGTGCGAGCGATTCTCGCTCAATGTGACGAACTCCTCGAAGAGCTGGTTCGTCGTCAGCTGGCGTTCGCGTACCAGCTCAGAAATCCTGCGTGTCACCTCTTCCGACAGGCGGAAGGACTTGTTCTTCATTTCGTTCGTATCATTATTCTGCGGCTCCATGATCATCTCTCCATATGTATAGTTATTTTAGTGCTTCGATGGCCTCATTATAACATGGCGTAGAGGCGAAAAAGATTCTTGCGAGGACGCGAAATTTCGATCTGTTCAAAGCGAATATTTTCTGCTATAATTGAGAAACTGATAGATAGCGAAAGGATGTTCGTATTTCATGGGAACAAAAAATAGATTAAATACAATCGAGTTGTTCGCGGGGGTAGGAGGTTTCCGTACCGGTCTCGAACAGGCGAATCCAGACCTTTTCAAGGTCGTGTGGGGGAACCAGTGGGAACCTTCGCGTAAGGCGCAGGACGCATTCGATTGCTACGCATCGAACTTCAAGGAAGGTATCCACTCTAACGAGGACATCACGACTGTGACGGACGAGGCATTCAAGAACCTCGATGCCCAGCTCGTCGTCGGAGGTTTCCCGTGCCAGGACTATTCCGTCGCGCGGAGCCTCTCGGGTGAGAAGGGGATACAAGGTAAGAAGGGGGTACTCTTCTGGGAAATCAAGCGTATCATTGAGGCGACTACCCCACGTTACGTCCTTCTCGAGAACGTCGATCGACTCTTGAAGTCGCCGGCGAAACAACGAGGACGTGATTTTGCAGTCATGCTCGCGACGTTCCGTGATCTTGGCTACAAGGTCGAATGGCGTGTCCTGAATGCAGCAGAGTATGGTATGGCCCAACGTCGGAGACGCGTGTTCATCTTCGCCACTCGGGATGATTCTGGCTTCTCGAAAGAGCTTGAGTCCTATGAGGCGGACGACATACTGTTCGAGAAGGGCTTCTTCGCACCCGTCTTCCCGGTCAAGTCGGAGGTCGTGAAGAATCGTCGCCTCGTCGGCATGTTGCCGGACGATATCGTCGAGATTTCGGACACGTTCTCTGCGAATTTCCATAACTCGGGGTATATGCACGAAGGGCGTTTCTACTCCATCCATACCGAGCCGGTCTTCGAGAAACCTACCCCGCTTCGTGATATCCTACAACCAGAGGACACGGTGCCAGAAAAGTTCTACCTGAAAGATACGGCTATCGAGAAGTTCAACTTCCTCCGAGGTGCGAAGAAAATCGAGCGGACATCGGCCGACGGACACAAATACATCTATGCCGAGGGTGGCATGTCGGAGATAGACGATCTCGACAAGCCTGGCCGGACGATGCTGACGAGCGAAGGGACGACCAATCGGAGTTCTCACGTGGTCGAGGTCAACGGACGTCGGCGTTTCCTGACGCCGCTTGAGTGTGAGCGGCTGAACGGATTCCCGGATAACTGGACGAACACGATGAGTGACCGGATGCGTTACTTCTGTATGGGGAACGCACTAGTCGTCGGTCTCATTGAACGGATGGGTCAGCGTCTTGAACAGATTGAATTTCTTCATCCCTTAAAAGTACCAGAACAAGAATCTTTTTTTATCAAATAAAATATTCGATTGTACTTTTATGCACCCTTTTTCGGGTGCATTTCTTTACTACATTCAACATCTAGAAGAACTATGCTTATATTTTTTATTGGAGGGTTTTATTTTGAAAGTAGCAGCAATTGATTTATTTTGTGGAATCGGAGGCTTGACGAAAGGGGTATCAAATTCTGGAATTAAAGTAATTGCAGGAATTGATATTGATAGTGAAAGCCAGTTCGCGTACGAGAGTAATAATGATGCATGCTTTATTAACAAAGACGTTACTAAAGTGACCGCTCAAGAAATACTAGATTTATATCCAGCGGATACGGATGTGAAAATCCTTATGGGCTGTGCTCCTTGTCAACCTTTCTCGACATATAATCAAAAAAATGGTAAAAATAGAAAGAATGTTGATTTGATTGGTTATTTTTCTAAGCTTATAGCAGATGTACAACCTCACATAGTAGCGATGGAAAATGTTCCACAGCTCTCTAAAGAAAAGGTATTTGAAAGTTTTTTGGAAGCACTAAGTCAAAATGGTTACGAATACACATGGGAGAAAGTCTTTTCTCCTGATTATGGTGTGCCTCAGACAAGGCATAGATTGATTTTACTCGCTTCAAAATTTTCAAAAATATCTTTGATTCCTAAAAAATATACAGAAGAAAGCTACTTGACGGTAAGAGATATTATTGGGAATTTACCATTTTTAAATAGCGGCGAAATTAACCGAGGAGATTTATTACATCGATCAGTTAAGTTAAATGAGAAAAATATAAATCGGATTATGCAATCTGTTCCTGGAGGAACTTGGCGTGATTGGGACGAAGATATCAGATTAGAATGTCACAAAAAAGACAGTGGAAAAAGCTATGACGCTGTATATGGAAGAATGCGATGGGATAAACCTGCTCCTACAATAACTACCAAGTTTTATGGATATGGCAATGGTAGATTTGGACATCCAGATCAAAATAGAGCTTTGTCATATAGAGAGGGTGCTTTACTTCAAACTTTCCCGATTGACTATAAATTTTATGACGTGTCATCTAAATTTAGCGGTAAAAAATTAGGAATTCAAATCGGTAATGCAGTGCCAGTAAAATTAGGTGAAGTAATAGGAGAATCTATAATTACTCACTTGTTAACATTAAATAATTAAATTAGAGGAGCAAAAATTTTGGAAAACAAGACTGAAAACACTGAGATTAAGATAACTCCCGCAATGAAAAAAAATGCTGAAAAGCAAATACTAGAACTTCAGTCAAAAGTAGATTACGATATCAGAGATTTCCCCATACAGTTCATAGTTGATAAATTTAAAGATGAAACATACTTTGTTCCTGACTATCAAAGAAATTTTGTATGGTCTGAGGATGCTAAAACGAGATTGATTGAGTCCATTTTACTTGGTTTGCCTATACCTTTAGTATTTTTATCAGAAACTGAAGATGGAAGATTAGAGATAGTAGACGGTGTTCAACGTATAAGTACTATAGCAGCTTTTTTAGGTAATAAATTGGAGTTGACCTCGTTAAAAAAGCTTGATTCAATAAATGGTTTTAAATTTAAAGATTTGCCTCCCGCTCAACAAAGGAAATTAGAGTCTAAGTCATTGAGAATTATTGTCATGCAAACGAATACAAGTGAAGAAATCCGTAAAGAGCTATTCAATAGATTGAATACATCTGGATTGAGAGCTTTAGATTCTGAAGTTCGTAGAGGGACTTACTCCGGTGAATTTATGAACATGATAGAATCATTTGCAAATGATCCAAATCTTGAGGAAATTGCACCGATTGGTAAAAGGAGCATTGAGCGAGGTGGGTATGTAGAGTTTGTGTTACGTTTTTTTGCCTACTCTGAAAATTATATGAACTTCAAACATTCTGTATCCGGGTTTATTGATGAATATATTATTTCTAAAATGGACGATTTTGATATGTACGAAATGTCTATAAAATATACAAAGATGATAGATTTTGCGATGAAGTACTTCCCTTATGGTTTTAGGAAAACAGGTAGTGGCAACATAACTCCGCGAGTAAGATTTGAGGCTTTAGCTGTAGGAATAAGTTTAGCTTTAGAACTAAATCCGAATCTTAAACCTAAAGACGTACTTCCTTGGTTGGAATCAGAAGAATTTAAAAGATTGACAACCTCTGATGCTAGTAATTCAAGGACTAAGTTAAAAGCTAGAGTGGAATACGTTAGAGATAGTTTATTAAATATGGAGAGAGCTGAAAATCAATGAGTATAACAACTCCTGACTTTGAGTATGAAAAAAGAGTGAGCGAAGTTGAGTACTTTTTTTCTTGTATAGACAATTTATATAAATTTGTTGATAAAGAGTCCGGTAATATTAGATTTAAAAAAATGCTCGTTGATGATAGCAAAAATCATTCTGACTTTTTAATAATACTAAAAGCTAATTCAATGTTAATGCTATATAATCTCATCGAATCAACCATAAGATCATTATTTCAAAAAGTCTATGATGAGATAACGATTCAAGAAATGACCTATGGCGATATTTCAAAAGAACTTCAAGATAAATGGATTGATGTTTCTTACAAAAAATTGAAATATACAACTACTAATTTTGATCAGCATAAAGAAAAAGCAGTTGAAATGATTAATTACGTCATTGAGAATAAGTCGATTGAATTAACAGAAAAAGATATCGATTTAAGTGGAAATATTGATTTGCGGCAAATAAAAAAAATATTTGAAAATCATGGGATTGATATTTCTGGAAATCACATGGGGAATAAGTTAGGTAATGGTATGAATTTAGTAAAAGATAAAAGAAATAAAATGGCGCATGGAAATATTTCTTTTATAGACGGAGCAAGAGACTCTACTTTAGAAGATTTAATCAGATTTAAAGAGGATATAATCGATTACTTAAATACTCTTCATGACACTGTCTCTGACTATATACAGAATGAAGATTATAGATTTGCCAGTGAAGAAGGTGCCCCTGCATAATAATGCGGAGGTGCCTTTTTTGGTTTCCCGATGACCGATAAAAGGAAAAGCTGAATATATTGAAATGTACAGAGGGGAGAAATATGATGGCGATCAAGAACAAGAACCTCAGCAAGGTCAGGGGTACGGATACGAAGATGGAAGTCAAGGTGAGGCACGCATTGTGGCATCGGGGGTTACGCTACCGGAAGAATTATCGGAAGCTCTTAGGGACGCCAGACATCACCTTCCCGGCACAGCGTCTTGTCGTCTTTCTCGACTCATGCTTCTGGCATGGATGTCCTGTCCACTATAAGGAGCCGAAGAGCAATGTCGAGTTCTGGCGCAACAAAATCAAACGGAACCGAGAGAGGGACAAGGAGCAGACGGAACATTATCTGTGTCAGGGTTGGACCGTGCTTCGCTATTGGGAGCACGAGGTGAACGGAGACTTCAATCGGGTGGTGGATGAGATTGATAAAACATATCGTTCATTGCGCGGTAACGGTGCAGACAATCAGGAGTCACGCCTCGAAACATACCTCGAGGAAGAAGTAGACATGAGCGACCCGTGTGATTGAAGATTGGTATATAATGGGGGTAAAGAGATGGAAGGGAAGATATGAAAGATGTCACAGGATGATGGAATGATTGCGGATATGCGAATGCTTGGGCTCCTTGATCTTGCAGATGCGAAAGCGAGCAAGTTAAGCATGTCATCGGTTTTAAAGGTGATGGAGGAAGGATATAATCTCGAGGACTTCATGAGTGATGACGAGGAAGCCATAGCGAGAGTACGAGCGAACACGAGACGCACTATCCTAGAACTATTGAAAGAAGCGACTTCAGAGGAAATCATATTTTTGATGGAGGGGAAGTCACTCTATAGGCTCGCCTTGGCAGATGGTGGAGTAAGTGAGCAAATCGTTCGGAATCTCTTGATACCATCTGGGCTGAATTATGGAAGGTTGGAGGGATTGGATTACGATATGTTCAGACAGATGACCGGTGGTGGGGAACGTCAAGTGACCTTCGCAAAGCTAATCCGCTCTTATAAGGCAGACGGTGGTGGGTGGAGTTTAGTCGAGGAGAAGCAGGGGGGGCGTTCGAGAAAAATCGGTGTCCGGCAGCTAAAGAAAATTGAGAGGGACTTGACGATTCTCTACGACGACATGACAGACCAATCTACCGTCCACGGCTGGGCAACGAGGACAGGGCTGACGGACGATGAGGCGCGAATCGGGCTTGAATCCCTAGTACAGAACGAGATGCTTGAAATTATGGATGACCGGGTCGTCAAAAGAACGAAGTGTTTGATGGAGGCACTAGAAATCATTCCTGAAATACATAGGACGATGCTACAGCAGCGATTGAGTGGCATGACATTGCAAGAGATAGGAGAGGCGAACGGAATCACGCGTGAGAGGGTCCGTCAGGTCCTCATGAAGTCACTCGTCAGCATCCCACTCACACATGTCGTCGAGGCGAGAAGAGTGAGATATCTCTATGAAAACTATGATCTCGATGCCCATTTCTTTGAACGGGTTCTGCTTCAGACGCGGGAAGTTTTCCACTTCATGTTCGAGAAATGTCCGAAGGGTGTCATCGAGAAGCGCGCAGTCTACTCATTGCTCCGACTAGAAGAGAGGAAGCGCATGCTCTTGAGTGAGGGGCTCTATGAGGATCTAAATGGCGAGGCCTCGATACTCTCGAAGGCGGGACTCGTAGAAAAATATTATGCCTTGAGGGGACGAGAGACGGAGCACGTGTCAATTCACTACCAACGCTATCTCGCATTTATCGAAGATGAGTTATATGGTAGAAAGGAGCTGCTGGAGGTATATAGTATATCAGAACGTGCTTTCGAGGGACTGTCTCACAGGACGGAAGGTTGCCTGAAATCAGCTGGACACCAGATCAGATATCTGGATCTCGACACTATCTTCGAGGAACGTGTGGCTATCGAGGAGCTTTTTGTTTTGAATCCAGGTATATACAATACACGTCTCATCTACGATAGAAACCTGGAATACTTTGAATCACTAGATATCAGGAATCATCATGAACTTCATAACATCATGAAGGATAATCTCAAGATTGAGTCGATACAAATGCGTCGGATGCCTGAGTTCGGTGTGGAGGTGACGAAAAAGCTGGATTGGCTGATAGACCTTATAGATGAGATGGGTCCGATACAACTCGAGACGTTCCTCCTACGCCTAGAGGAAATCTATGGTTTGTCGATTCCCTCCACACGAAGCCTGATACAGGCGGAGCTGTCTGACTACATAACTTCGCAGAATGATCTCGCTCATGACATACCTGAGCTATCAGTGAATGAAGAGGAGTTCATCCGCTCGATACTGACTAAAGACGTCTATACCTTGCAAGAACTGGACGATGCACACGGAGCTGAGGTCGATGACTTCCGACATCGCTACTTGAACAAGCGGAACCTGTCGATTGTCGGATATGATTTGAGATGGGGGCTCGTCATCCGGAAAGAGTTAGGGAGTGGTGAGAAGTATTTCCGGCGGGTCTTGTTGTCCGAGGATTATTTCCGACGCGACGATTCTCCTGCGCAAAACACTCGGTCTTTCTGGAATGCGCTTCTTAATCTCCAGGAAAGTCTCGACCTGTTCTGTATCGAGGAAGAGGTTTACATGAACATCTTGGTCCTCGAACGAGCAGGTATCAGGAAGAGGGATGTTGCCGACTTCCGAAGCAGGGTCGTCAGCCACTTCTCAGATGGACGATACTATACGATGAAGAACATACGTGATGAGATAGAGCATCCCCTCCTGAACCTGTGGTTCGATGATATCTTCTATGAGCGAATCTGTCGGAGTGATGCTAAGGTCCGCTTCATCCCGGTACCTTCTGGAGATGTATTTTATCAGGCGCGAGAAAGACGGAATCAGGTTGATTTCATTGGTCACTTAAGTGTGGATGGAATACAAATTGACGACTTACGGAAATCCATAGAACATACATATGGTATCGTATTCGAGCGAGCGAAAGTAATAGAGAAAATCAATTCATCGAATATGTACTACACGCCTGAGATGGAACGTGTCTATCTTGGAAAACAAAGCTTCTTGGATACGATTTACGGTATAGAAGAGAAGTGAAAGGTACCGTCCATTCTCTCTTCAAACGATGAACGGGATGTCTTTAACAAAAATTAGGATTAAGAATCAAAGGTTCTCAGTCTGTTCTGTGCTGTGCTCCAGGCGTCATACAATCTACTTATAATTTTTTTTATACGTCAAAGAACGATAACCGAGCGTGTCGATGCGAGGAATTTTCTCTACCGTCCATCTATTGTGTTCGATGTAGTTCGTTCGATTATCAGATTCCGAGGGTGCGATTCCTGAAGAACTAAGATGTTAGTCCTCGGTAAAATAGTTTCGTGGAAGCATGCCTCTTCAGTCTCTTGACCCAATCAAGTCCTACTTGTTCGCGATGATTACACGATTCGACGTATCGGTGTGAGTTTTCTTGATTCGGTCCCTAAACGGACGTCGAAAAGTACTTACCTGTTAGACGTCGACAGTGGATGAGTTTCTTTGTTATCATTCGTTTGATTTCCACTGAGACGAGTAAGTTGCGTCCTAGAGCGAAGTCGGCGGAAGTAGAGGATGTGAGTCATGAGGCGCTACTTGGTGACACATATATGAAAAAGGACCGGATAAACAATTCGGTCCTTTTTGAGTTTCCTGACTGACTACCATAAATCCGAAGTAAGTCGTACTTCAAAGAAAAGGTTGTCTTCAAATACCTAAAAGCCTTACAACAGCTTAAGGGTTTTAGGATATTGTTGTTTAGAATGATTTCTGGTAGACTAAGTTCATGAAGTCAAAAAAGAAAGTCAGAAGAAGGAGTGATGTCAATGAGACAAGTATTCCAGATCAAGAACAAACCGCATGGGTTCGACCGGGGGAAACAGTTCCTCGACGAAGGATTCGTTTGTATCGGATGGCCGGGCATCGGGAATCTTGAGAATGCTGACAAGAATGATATACGACGGGAGCTCGAACGGGAATACCGATATGACGGTCAGCGACTCGGAGCCTATACAGGGGTGGTCAACATGTTCGTCAACGTCGTGGAACCGGGGGATATCATCCTCGTCCCGGATGGTTCGATCGTGTATGTCGGAATCGCGGGTCCTTATCAATACCTGAAAGAGTATGACGACCAGAAGATTGGCATGTGTCATCGTCGTCCCGTCGAGTGGAGGGCAACGGTCGCGAAGTCAAGTTTGGATCAGAAGGTCGTGGACTTCGTCAAGAACCGTGGCACAATGACTAAATTCTCTGGGAGGTTGGACGAGACTAGATTGGCGCCACTCCTTAAGGAAGACATGAATGATCCGTTCGCCATCATCGAAGGGAAAATTGAATTGAATACGAATGACGGAATGTTCGACGAGGAGATAGTTCGAAAGGCGAAGGACGTATTACTTGATACGTTGAATTCAAATGATCCTGATTTACGCATGAAGGCAGCAATTGAGATATTAAGGCTCTCGAGGAACTGAATCGAATCTACCAAATAGTATTATGGACGAGGCCTAAGGAAAAGGGAGGGCGATTATGCTGAAGACGATTGATGGAGAGATGGTGACGATTGTAGACTATGAATCACACTTCAAGAAGAGAGTATAAAGCATCGACCAGAAGAATTATCGTTTCCTAGTAGAAGAGTTGAATCATGTATGTCATAGGTAGAGGTGGAGTACATGCCTAGAGCTGAGAGCTGGGTTCCGATGCGAGTCCAACTGAATTGCCTATCGTAAGAACAGCACATAGGCTACGAAGTTCTATAGCAGAGCCCTTTATAAGGAAATTGATGAGAGGTATGGTGAATCATGGATGATGTGACAAGATATCTTAAAACGATGGATGATGATGAATTGGTGAGGTTATATGGTATTTGGTATGAAGAGATGAAGGAAAGAGGAATCATCCGGACACGGAACGTGGTCGGCGAGATAGGAGAATATTTTGCCATCGAGACATATCACAGCAATCCGCGCTTTCCAAATCTTTCACCTGCACGGGTCAGTATGAAGCATTTCGATGCGACTAGCGAAGATGGAACGAGGTATACTGTGAAGACGGTCACGAGTACGTCGACAGGGGTATTCTACGGTCTGAACCATCCGGAGTCGGAAGCGGAAGATGAGCGACTGTTCGATTATTTGATACTTGTCAGGCTGAACAAGGACTACACGCTCGCAGGCGTCCATGAGATGGCCTGGAATACGTTTCTTGAGTTGAAGAGCTGGCACTCACGGATGGCTGCATGGAAGATGGCCATCAATCAGCATGTTTTGTCATGCTGTATAAGAGTTGATAGAGAATGAAAAGTCTATAGTGAGATTTAAATTTAGAATCGCATGGAAAGAGAGGATGCAACTTGAATATTATGTGATTCTCATTAGATAATATAGGCTACTTTTAGTCATACCTCCTTATCGTATGAATGCATATAATATTCAGTAACAAGAAGAGGGAGAGCTATACTGACTAGTTTACCAAGCTACCCCTAACCTATGCTTGATAAATATGAGTATTCGATAAGCTCCGAACCAGCAAATAGCAATCGTATGAGATGGATAGAAGTTGGTTAAAACAAGATGAATCGATAAAAAAAAACAAAACCCCACTGGCTACAAAAATGGAGTAGCCAATAGGGTTGCTCGTGTGCGACAACCAACAAGCTGCAAAATTATAGGAGCAGCCAATAGATTAACGCAAATTATTTTTTATATTCTTCCATTACATTATGCCTAAAGATTTATAAATTGTAAAGCTAGAAATCTTAAAAAGAATGAAAGGGCTGGATGTGGTAATGAAACAAATCTTTCCTGTAAGAATATTTTTTGATGAAAGCGGAAAAAATACTGAGAAAATCCACCTGATGGGAGCGTTGCTCATTCCTGAAAAAGTATATGCACATAAAGAGTTACAGCGACTGAACGAGCTGATAAAAAAGAACAACATACACTGGACGGACTACAGTGGACATGGATCAACACGTAAGAATATAGAAAAGATCCTGACTGAATCAATGGCGTACCAGAATTTAATGAAGATGAACATCATTTCATATAATCAAAACAAAATCCAGGAAGATTCAATAGACATCAAGCCAGATTTTGATGAGATTGTAGACCGTACGATTTACACGAAATTTCCAGAGCGGGTTGTCTATGGACTGATAAGAAAGTATGGGAGTCACACGCTTTTAGATGCGAAAGTATATATCGAGCACGATAATACGTACGAAGCAAAAAACTATGATTTAAGTAAGCAAATGTTTGAGCAACTCAATATTCAGTCAGTATATCGTGGCGAGAACTATAAATTAAGTCATGTTGGCTATCTGACTAAAAAACAAGAGTATGGAATCGAGTTGACGGACCTTATTCTCGGTGTTGTTAGAACAATCATCGAGAACAACAACACCTCGAAAAGGAAACGAGCAAAAAATGAACTAGTAATGGAATTGCTCAAAATTTCGAACGTATACGATTTTTTAGTCAGGATAAAGCTGTTCGAATGGGGAAAAGCTAACCAACTGATTGATACTCCAATCAAGAACTATATAGATATCTTTATGAGCGAGCAAGGAGATATCGAAATGTAAATGGCGAAGAACCGGTATCATGAATGACACCATCTGATTTTCACACGTACATTCGGAAGGTGTATCATCATTTAATCACTTGCTTGAGCTTATTCATTAAACTGGCGTCTAGCTTAATTTTTTTTGGCAAGAATCCTACTTGAATGGCTATATCCCTTCTAAGCTTGCTTAAGGGCTCCTCATTGATGCGACTTTCATCGACTACGTATCCTACTATGAAGGATTTTAATTCCTCCACATCGGAAAAAGGTGATTCGGGTAGAAGTCTATGAAGAAGGTCATCAGGGTACATTTGCCTTTTCTTGACTATTTCATGAGCATGTCCGTTATGATATCCATAAAGTGGTCTTAATTTAAAGGTGTCTATCAATTCCTCTATGTTAGAGATAGCAGGGTCATCTACCTCGATATCAATTGAAGCAGTACTAGTGACTGTCCCTGGCATAGCGGTGAAACGAAAATAAGAATGCATGTCGTGCTCGAACGGATGTAGACCAACAGGGGAAAGATTTTCCCCCCCCTTCAAGCCTTGATTACATTGCTTACAAGAAGGAACTAGATTATAGAGCGACATCGAAAAATGAGGATATGCTGACTTCGAGAGAAAATGATCGAAATCTGCTCTGATTCGACCGTCGCTCGATAAGAATGGTGTCACGAATTGTCGGTTGCAATAGGGGCATACGATTACTCCACCCTCCATAATCAATGCATAATCGCTCCATCCGTATTCAAAAATCCTAGATTTTCCTACATTAGAAAGAGTCATATGGATATCAGGAATTGTGTAGAATGCCTTCTCGAACATCTTTGATGTAGGGAGCTTGTCATCATTGAGAGCATCACAAATTTCTTGAACTCTACTTGGGAAAGCTTCGCATAACAGTTCCCTAAAATAATGACGATTCTTGAGACCGAATCGTGTCCTTGATCCTCTGCCGCTACGTCTCTTAGCGGCTGCTTTTAGGAGATTGAACAATGTGTCGGTCTTGAACGCTTCATACCCGAACAATTGATAGACATGATCACTAAAGGTCGCATCTTGTTCACGGGAAGACAGGATATTCATGATGAGCGGAAAAAGGGAAGACATCTCTTCTTGTATCTTTAAGAGTTCTGAAGGTTTTCCTTTGGATATTCTTTCTAAGTTACTCTCTATGTAGGAATAGAATGACAGCTGCTGTCTTTTGAACGCTGTTTTAAACTCTAAATTCGTGCCTCCGTACTTCAAGTGTTCTATAAGTACATTTACCGATTTTTTCTTCCAAGGAAAAGTAATCGATTTCGCTTTTGTCAGTTTCGGAATAAGGTTCTGAATAAGAAATTCATGATGTCTGATTTCGATTTCTTCTGAATAGACTAACTTAATCAACGGAGTGGTTCCTCCTCATCGTTCGAATCAATGATGTATTTTATTAATGTCTCGCGTTCATTTTTATCCATGGCCTTGAAAAGGTCCATGGATTTTTGTACTTTTCTCGAATCAGTGGCCATTGATAAAGAATCAATTTTTTCCTGATAAGCGAATCGGATTATGCGTTCGCCGATGATGTCCACGATATTTTTTATTTCACCGAGGCGTCTCTGGAAATCATGACTTCTTTCCTTAGTATCGCTAAGAACTTGGAGTTCTCGATCTATTCGTTCCAAAATCTTAGAAGACAATCGGCCGCTTGTTGCTTCTAAAGAAAAGGAATCGGTGAATAAGGAATAGATGTTTTGATTGAATGTACGTTGAACTTTATTTTGAGACTCGTTCATCGTAAGATGACAGACGTTATGGTGAGGAAGGTCGGACAATAGGACGGGAGAGTGGCTCGTTAGAATGATTTGAATTCTTTCCCTGTCTGTGAATATCCTTGAAACAACTGATATTAGTTTATGAAGATACTCGGACTGCCACCTCGGATCAAGATGACTATCTGCCTCGTCTATCAAAATCCAAATGTTCTGTTGTGGTGTTTTAGTTCGTCTCTGGATTTTTGATTTGTAAAGAAGAGAATAGAGATTCAGCAATTTAGTTTCGCCAGTACTCATCCCCCAGTCAAAACGAATGAATGGTATGTGAGAAATATCGTTGAACCATTCGAAAAAATAGGTGAATACGGCAAAATCTTTATCAGAGTCTAGATTCAAGTAATATGAATTATAATTGTATTTTTCTTTAGAAGGTGTGATTAGTTCTGCTATAAAAACCTCTACATCCTCTTCAAATGAGTATGGAAATACTGAATCAAAGGATAGATTGAATATTTTTTTGAAGACATCCAAAATTTCGGTAATCGTGAAAGAATTAAAATCTTCCAAGGATATACTCAAGATAGATTCTATTTTTGTCATGAACTCCATCATTTTATTATCAATCTCTTCTGGTACAAGTGAGGCTTTCAAAATAAACGCATCCAATAAACAAATGTTAAGCATTGCATCACCTACTTCTGAGAACTCTGCGTCGTTAAGAAGTAGATACTGGATATTTTTTTTAATCATATACAATAGTTTTTCTGCGGGTTTCTTACTCTTCTTAAGAGACATGCTATTGAACCTCTCTTCGAGAGTATGCATCAGTAGGTCCAAGTTAAATTCGAGGTGAAGTCTCTGAGGGAGGGGAAATTCCAAAAGGGAATGAGATTGTTGAAACTTTCTGACGAAGTTCAATTGATTAGTCATCTCCTCGTTAAAGTATACGGATAATGGACTACTGAACGAAATAGTCTTACTTTCTCGTGACGATTGGGATGCTTTTAATAAAGAATGACTCGTAGAAGCATCAAAAAGCAATTCAGATCGAGTATGCCGGTTATAGAAGAAATCCTGTTTGTCGATTACATCGGAAATATAGATGATACTATTTTCAGAAAAATATTTTTCTACATTCTCATCGTTAATCTGAATTAGATTTGGACCATTATTAAAATCGCGTGTATCGATTTTTAGATTTTTTAGATTTGATAAGTACATGAGCTTACTCGGATTGCTTGAATCGTCGTAAAAAATACCTAAAAACGAATTATTTAATCCATCATGAATTTTGATGTTCAAAAAATCTTTGATTATCCTAAGAAGGGTCGTCTTTCCTATTCTATTTTCTCCTATGATTACATTAGCAGTCTCAATATTGGGATAATCTTTAAAGATGAAATCATCGATCTTGTTGATATTTTCATTAAATCCTTTTAAAGAAAGTACATAATTCTCTGAGTCATGTTCCTGCTCTAGAGATGTAGTAAGCAAGTTTTGAAGAATAAACTCTTCAATTTTCTTAGAGTCTTTCGCTTGTTTTAATAGATAAATCAGTTTCACATCAGCACCCCTTGGTTACAAAAAGTAGTCAACATTAAGTATATAGTTAAATTATGTATATGTAGATTATGATTCTTTCGTGATTGTAATAATTTATGAGTTAATCATCTGATTTTCTGTGAGATAAAAGGCAAACTAGTAAATCGATTAGCAGTGAAGTACTAATAAAATATTTCTGATACTCAATCAACTTTAATCCGATGTTGATTTTTGAAAATATTCCAAGAAGCAACATATGAAAAAAGTATGGAGAATTTTGAGGATAGATTTTTAAATATCATTTTTTAAACGGATGATTTGATTAACTTCAATTAATTATGAATCGTGAGCTGTTGAACCCATCATCGATTTCGTTACATACAATAAAAACAACATTTTGTAAAAATTAAATAAAAAAACCTCAAATTTTGTTATTTTATAACTTTAAATCCAAAATATGCATAAACAAATATTTTTGTGTGAATTTGTTTGCTAACTTAGAGTTGATTTATTGAATGCGATTGATTAGCAGGACAAGTTTAACATCAGATGAGGGGTGGAGAGAAAATGAATGAGGAAGGGATTTTATCTGCAGGAATACATGAATTAAATTTGGATGACTTCTACGAAATGTTTTGTTTTAATTCCTGTCGGGAAAAATTTAAAAATGAGTTTGAAGGATTGATGCAATTCGTAAAAACGAGTGATGCTCAATTTTTATTCATAGGAGGTTCGTTCGTTACATATAAAATTAATCCGAAAGATTTGGATTGTCTGATTGTCTATCCTAAACGATCAGATATCCCTTCAAGTAAGGTCAAAGGATTAAAGGATTTGGACATACAGTATGCTTCATCGGATTTTCCGAACTCGGTCGATGCATATCTTCATTTATTTTCTCATGATTCAAGTAATGTAGAGAAAGGAATAGTACAGGTTAAAATTGGTGATACTAGTTTAAACTGGAACGTAAATTCTTTCCGAGAAAAAGACTATCAAGAAGTCAAAAATTTATACTATCTATACTCTAAATCAAAAAAATAAGCAGATTACTGAACGGATGACGTAAGAAGTCACCGTTCTTTTTTTATGGCCAAAACGGATATCTAATAAGTCATTTTTTCCAGCCTGGATATATCATGCCTCTAGGTTAGATGTTGAGAAGCTATTGATCTGACGGTATGAGAACAAGGTCATATTTCTTATGGTTTAAATTAAGTTCTTATTGCTTGAATAGTCATCACCAAGAAATAGTTCTAAAGGGTTACGATGAACAACTCTTTTAAAAAGCTTACTGACTAAAAAGAACCGACAATTACGTGTAAATTGAATGCTTATACTTAAAAACGCTACATGATGAATACATTTGAATCATATTTACTTTTTAAATAATTAATACTCTAGTCTTGAAGTCCTAACAAAAAAAGTGTAATCCACCAAAATATGCATAAACACATATTTTATGGCAATAGTTTTTGATATCTTAAAAAAGTAGAAAAAATAGTTAGGGGATATAAGAAAATGAAAAATAGCAAGTTAAATATTGTGTGCCTTCTTGTACTAGGGATTACCTTATTGTTTAGTTCGACAGCTACTTCGGTAACAGATAGAAGCACTCATGCGAATGCTTCTGTATCTCCACTTAAAACAGAGTTACCTTTTGAGCATTAAGAGTTAAAGATGTAAGTTCCCTTGTTTTGAATCAGAATTTTTTTATGAACATCGAGTTTTAACAATTCAAAAAAGAAAAGTGACTTTGAGTATGCCGAACCAATCTGTTCGGCATCGTAGTTCAGAGCTTCGAATACAGCACCTTTTTGATAATAGTATTGGCCAAGCAGCGACATGTTAGATGATTCGATGGATAGCTCAATACCTTCGTTTGTATATTTCAAAGAATTCGAATAATTCTTTTCGATGTACGATAACTTCCCAAGGTTATATAAAACTTTAATTTTAAGTGATACTCCATCGATATCTATGGGAACTTCATCTAAAATTTTCTGATATAAAACCAAACTATCATTATATTTCTTGTTCTCAGCCATGATGTTCGCTGCAGAATTTTGAATGTGAAAGTTCAACATGATGTCTGAACCGATTGATTTGTTAAGTATCAGTAACATCAGCTCGATCCTACAGGTCTCTGCATTAATACGTCCTAGATAATATGCGGCAACGTATTTCTTCCAAAGTATGAACTTCTCAAGGTCTCCGTTTATTGGAAAAGGACTGTTTAATAATTCTTCGATGTAAATCAATAAATCAGAATATTCTTTTTTATATGAAAGGCCAAGGATTTTACTCTTTATTTCCTTTGTTAGTTCCACCTCTTCATATGTCAAAATGTCGAAAAAGTGAGTGAGTGGAGTAGTAAGTTTGGTTGCTATGGAATATAGCAAGTCTATTCCAGGGAAAAAATCTCCAGTTTCGATACGACTTATTTCTGATTGACTACATATATCAGCAGATAGTTCCTTTTGAGTAATCTTTTTAGATTTTCTAATTTTCTTAATCTCGAGCCCTAGTCTCTCTTTATTTAGCACAGCAATAGTTCCTACTTTCGAATAAATTGATTTACAAAAATTATAACGTGTAAGAGCATATTTTACTATTTCTATGAAGGGGCCAAAATTATGAACAAAGATTATCCGGTTGTTTTATTGTGCGGAGGAAAAGGTACTCGTCTCGAAGGGGATAGATTTTCTCCTCCAAAATGTCTGATTGAAGTAAAGGGAAAACCGATTATTTGGCACATTATGAAGCACTATGCCTCACATGGATTCAAAAACTTTATCATTTGCCTCGGTCATAAAGGAGATATGATCAAAGATTATTTTCTTAATTTTAATATGAAAAATAGTGATTTGAACATTAGTTTTGAAGGCGGCTATTCGAATGTAGAGGTCATAAAACAGAACTTTTCAATTGAAGACTGGAACGTCAAGTTGGTAGAGACCGGTGAAGATACGATGACAGGATCCCGCTTGAAAAAAATTGAACGATATATCGAGACTGATTTATTTTTGATGACCTATGGTGATGGGATTTCAAATGTTAATTTATCAGAACTTTTAAGCTTCCATCTTGAACATGGTGCACTGGCTACTTTGACAGGTGTCCATCCAAGATCGCAATATGGTCAATTGAATATGAACGGTAATCTTGTGACTTCCTTCAGAGAAAAAGCGATATTGACGGAGCAATATATTAATGGCGGATATTTTGTACTCCATAAAAAAGTTTTAGAAGATATTGCGGAAGACACATTGGATTGTGTTTGGGAAAATAAACCACTTGAAAGATTAGTATACATGAACGAGCTATTTGTTTATAAACATGAAGGCTTTTGGCAAGGGATGGATACATTAAAAGATAGAGATTTTTTAGAAGTCTTGATGAACAATCAGGAAGGAAAGGATATTTCGTATGTCTAATGACTTTCGCGGGTTCTATAAAGGAAAGACAATCTTGGTCACGGGCCATACAGGATTTAAAGGATCTTGGCTGAGCCTCTGGCTGGTCACCCTAGGGGCGAAGGTGGTAGGGATTGGTCTTAAGCCAAATCATGAAAAGGATAATTTCGTCAAGACTAATCTTTCACGAAAAATGACTAGTATAGAAATGGACATCAAAGAAAAAGCCAGTCTTGAAAAAATAATCGAAGAACATAGACCGAGCATCATCTTCCATCTAGCGGCACAACCACTAGTTCAAGAATCTATACTGACTCCATATGAAACCATTGAAGACAATGTGATGGGAACATTGAATATCCTAGAGTGTATAAAGAAATACGAATTCATAAAAAGTTCGATTATTGTCACGAGTGATAAGACTTACGAGAACAAAGAACAGATTTGGGGATACAGGGAGATTGACCATATGGGTGGCAAAGACCCTTACAGTGCTTCTAAAGCAGCAGTAGAAATACTGACCCATTCCTATATGGAAACTTTTTATTCCGAACAAGGGACTGGGGTTGCGACAGTAAGAGCTGGAAATGTTATTGGTGGAGGAGACTGGTCGAAAAATCGTATCATTCCGGATACGGTGAAGTTTGCTTTAGAAAATCAAAGGCTCCAGATTAGAAATCCAGATTCTATTCGGCCATGGCAACATGTCTTAGAACCATTGAGTGGCTATCTATTACTGGCATATAAATTATTCGATGATCCATCACGATACAGCAGCAGTTGGAACTTCGGGCCGAATAAGGAATCGATGGTTTCGGTAGAAAAATTAGTATCCCTTGTAAGCGAACGTTTAAAAAATGTCCAATATGAGGTAGCTGATACTAAAAACTCAGAAACGGCATTTCTGAACTTGGATTATTCAAAATCTTACTTCCTGTTGGGCTGGGAACCTCGGTTATCAATCCGACAAGCGGTAGAAATGACAATCGATTGGTACAACGATTATGAAGAGAAGGATATGTATGATTTTTGTAGTCGACAAATTCTTGATTATTCAGAGATGATATTTGGTACAGCTGACATCGGTGCAATATATCAATGAGTCTGGAAAAGGAAAGAATTTTGATAGTGGGTGGATCTAGTTTCATCGGAGTGAATTTAATTCGATTTTTCAAAGAAAAATCTGTAGATAGCCATGAGTTATACGCAATCGGCTTCTCGAATAAGGTGAATTTCATTGACGACGCCCATGTCTTTAACGTTGATATCAGTGATAGTGAACAAGTCAATGATGTGATAAGAAAAGTCAGACCTGATGTCGTCTATAACCTTTCTGCACTTACT
Source organism: Exiguobacterium sp. s127 (assembly GCF_018618695.1). Taxonomy (NCBI): domain Bacteria; kingdom Bacillati; phylum Bacillota; class Bacilli; order Caryophanales; genus Exiguobacterium; species Exiguobacterium sp. s127. Next base: position 48,019 of record NZ_JACSMO010000011.1, read on the forward strand.
AGGGAGTCGTGGGATTTAAGTAAGATCAATGAGGTATATAAGGTGAACATGATTGGGATGATGAACCTTCTATGCAGCTTGAAAAAAAATGAAGTTCGATTGAAAACATTTATACAAGTAAGTACGGCAGAAGAGTACGGCGATGTCTCGCTAGGGAAGGTCATAGATGAGGAGTCGCCATTGAACCCCACCAGTTTTTATTCAGCGAGCAAAGCCTCTGCTTCGATGTTTTGCGAGTTGTTTAGTAGGATGTTCGAAACGCCAATCACAATCGTTAAGATTTCACTAGTGTATGGACCTGGCCAGAAGGACAGCTTCTTCATTCCGAATGCAATCAATAAAATCCTTAAGGGCGAAAAACTAGAAATGACAATGGGTGAACAAAAAAGAGACTTTGTCTATATAGATGATTGTAGCGAGGCACTATTTTTAATGAAAGATCAAGTGAAGACATTCGAGGTTGTGAATCTAGTATCTGGAGAATCAATCACATTAAAGGAGGTGATACAAAAAATCTCGAGTAAGATTTCATCCGATTCAGAAATCATCTTTGGAGCCCTGCCTTACAGAAAGAATGAAATCTTTCAAGGTTCATATTCCAACGAGAGAATCAGGAAAAGGATAGAGTGGGAACCAAAGACAAATTTCGAAGAGGGTATAACTAAAACTATTGCTTATTGTAAAGGTGAGGAATTTGATTACATATGTGAATGAAGAGGCAGAAATTCGTGAATATTATTTGAATCGTGGTTACAAGTTCATTGAGAATCAAAAGCTGTTACCGCAGAACGATCCAACAATTTTTCTGATTAACTCTACTGTAGCTCTTTTCAAAAATCAAATGAATCAAGGCGTTAGTATTGAAGATACTTCTTTGATACAAGATTGTTTCAGAAACAATTCGGATGTCAACAGCTTAATACCGCTTTATTTTAAAATGTTCGGACATATAGGCATGAAAACATCGCTTCATACCATCCTGGAAGACATAATCAGTCTATTCGAAAAACGATTTGGAATGAAGAAAGAGAATTTATGGTGCTATGTCAGTTCTAAAGACCAGGATTTAATCGAATGTTGGAATAAAGTCGGAAACCCCTCGACTCTTGTCCATATGAACGAAGAGAAGCCCGAATATGCAACCGTTTGGAAGTATGGAGATGATTATTCACTCACAGGTCGAGGTATGACGATTGTGTATCGAGACGTTCGACAGGAGAAGATTCGACCGAAGGGCATCTCTCTCGGAAACGTTATTGTGGTGAAGAATGAAATGACAGGCATGGAGTATGTTGAAACTGGATTTGGATATGATCGATTACTCTCGTTTCGCCATAAAAATGATGTATTTCAAATCCCGAGAAATAGAAGGATGATAGAAAAAATCGAAGGCTTAGGTATAAGCATTGAAGATGCGAAAGTACTGTCCCTTTTATTAAAGGCAGTCTTTAAGCTTCTTGATGAGGGCATATGCCTAGGGAATAAGAAAGATGCATATTTGCTTAAGACTACGATGAAAAAATTAATCCTAAAACTCATGGATTTAGAAAAGCATAAGAAAGAAAACATCAGTTCTATGTATGAGCGTATTTATCTGAGCATCCAAGGGCAAGAAACATTTTTCAAGCATTCACACCACCAGCTCATTCTGGCCGAAGTAAAAAGGTTTATCGCTAATCTGGATACTCTAGAAAAATCGGCCGTAAAGTTGATCAGAAAAAATAAATCATCATGTGAACGAAAAAGACTTAAGCAACAGATCATCGAGAGCTTCGGTCTTACATCTGAACATGCAGAAAAGCTTTTACAAATATATTTTTAGAGGAGATTAAATAAAATGGCTCAATTACTAGTCGAAGAAATTAAGAAGTTCAACTATGTGGATTTACTATCGTATATCGGTGAGGTAAACCGCTGCCCAGGTGGAAAACGAACTATTTTAGAAATCGTAAAGAACACGAACCTTAAACCGGGAGCACGTATTCTCGAAATTGGATCAAATACAGGTTTCACTTCTATCGAAATTGCTAAGCTTATCGATTGCGAAATCACAGGAATCGATGTAAACGAGAACGCAGTAAAAAAATCGAACGAACTACTTTTGAAAGAACCAGAATTTGTACAAAAACGAGTCAACTTTATCGTCGGTGATGCACAAAAAATTCCGTTCGAGGATGAAACTTTTGACTTGATCATCACAGGTGGGGCGAACACGTTCATTCCTAGCGAAGGACGTGAAGTAGCATTAAGCGAGTATAAACGTGTTCTTAAACCGTACGGAATGTTATCTGTCACGAATCTCTTCTATCATAGCCCTGTTCCGGCAGAACTCTTGAAAGACTTGAAGTCTGTCCTCGGATTCGAAATCAAGCCATGGACTGAAAACTATTGGTTGAAACTGATTCTCTCGTCGGGCCTTGAGTTGTTCTATCACGACAGTAAGAAAATGCAAGCACGATCGGAAGAAATCCTATCTTCTTATGTAGACAAGTTAATCCAAGAGAGTTTCGAGAATCAAGAAATTGAAGAAGATGTACTACAAGAATTTAAGTCGCAATGGTATAAAGTCATGGAAACGTTCAATGAAAACCATCGTTATCTTTCGTTCCTATTCGTAATCCTACGTAAGAATGTATTCGAAGAGCAACAAGAGCTGTTCATCGAAGAAGGTGCGATTGATCCTTGGAATATCGATGGTCCAGATTTATGGACAGAAAAAAACTTGTGAGGTGAAGAATATGTTAGTAGAAAATAAGATTACTCCAACCAAATCGTGGATGAAGCCAGAAAGTCATTATATCGAAGCGATGGACAGCGACTGGTATAAGACTTTGTTACGTGTTCAAAATCAAATCACTCATTCTACTTTTAACTTTTTCCGTGAACAAGACATCTTATCGGTTTCATTACCCATCACAACGGGATCAGTTACTAGTCCGATGGGACTGGGCAGTGATTCGCTTCCGGTAAAGATTAATTTGGAGGGCTTGGACACATATTTAGCCGATTCGATGCAGTTCCATTTAGAATATGCACTCCGAAACGTCCCGAACGGAGTCCATTATTTGATGCCTACATTCAGAGGAGAGTTAGCTGACGCTCGACACTTATGTCAATTTTATCATAGTGAAGCTGAAATCCAAGGTGATCTTAATGATGTCATGCGTCTGGTGAGTGAATATGTCCACTATCTATGTAAAGATTTATTGAAATATAGTGCTTCCGATATCAAAGCGATTGCAGGTTCGATCCAACACATCGAGGATGTGATTGAATTGAATGCCTCGTATCCGAAGGTTTCTCTAGAAGAGGCGGTTGAGTTGTTGAATCGAGATCCGCGTTACGTAGAAACCCACCCTGCTGGATTTGATTCAATCACGAATCAAGGAGAGCAAGAGTTGATTAAGCTCTTCGGTGGAATCGTCTGGTTGACACATCCGGAGTATAAGTCTGTTCCATTCTATCAAGCGATTGATTCAGATGGAAAACATGCGTTGAGTGGTGATTTGTTGTTCGGTATTGGAGAAGTGGTTGGTTCTGGTCAACGACATACGACTATCGAAGACTTGACCGAGTCAATGGAAGCACTCGATGTCGACGCAGCAGAATATGAATGGTATCTGAACATGAAAAAACTCAAGCCTATGGACACAGCAGGATTCGGCATGGGGATTGAAAGATTTATTTTATGGTTATTTAAGCATGATGATATTCGAGATTGTCAAATGATTCCACGATTCAACGGTGTGGAAATCAATCCATAATCAATGATGTAGGTGTAGCTCAAGGGGAAAATGACATTCCTCTTGGGTTACGTATGTTTATTCATTTGTTTTTTCGTTTTTAGAAAAAAATTCTAGGAGATTATTAATATGTCAATTACAGCTTGTATTCTAGTCAAAGATGAACCGGACTTGTTAAGAGGCTGTCTAGAACATCTGAAAAAGTATGTGAATGAATTTGTCATCGTAGACAGCAGCAATGGCACGGAATGCTCAAATATCTCTAGAAAATTCAATGCGAAGGTGATTCCGTTTAATGAACTATTTCCTGAAAAAAAGAATGATTATTCTGAATCGATAAAACGGAATCTCTGTTTAGACGAAACTGGAACAGAATGGTCTTTAATACTTGATTGTGATGAGCGAATACATAGAAGCGACTTAGAAAAAATCGAGACGTTAATCGAGAAGTATCAGCATCACGATAACGTGCTAGGATTCACGTTGTCTAGATATGAGTATACGGGATTAGGAAGATGGGCGTTTAATCGACAGATTCCAAGATTGATTCGAAAGAAACGTGAACTAAGATACAACCAGGTGAACATCCACACGTCCATCCTTCCATCCGTCAGAAATCTTGGAGGAGAAATCATCGATTCAGGGATATCAATCCACCATTATGACAATATAATCTACAATCGAGCAAAGTTCAAAAGAAAGATATACCGCGGCGAACTCCACAAAGAATGCCTTCGGAAGGAACTCTCAGAATCGGAGTTATCAGACGTGACATTGTTTCTAGGACTCGAATACAGCGTCATCGGCGAAACAAAAAAAGCGGAAAAATTATTCTTAGAAGCTATTCGAATAGATGGAAATAACTCGTATCTAGGCAAGGTTTTCCTAGCACAGCTATATCTGGCAGAAAAAAGATTGAATGAAGTCAAAGAAATATTGAGCGAGCAGACTTCTGACGATACCATGCTTACGCTTCTAGCAGAAGTACATTATTTAGAAGGAAATCTTGATAAGACGTTGGCACTATTACTTAAAAATCTAAAGATTAATAAAAATGCTGCCCATACTTATATAAATATTGCTTCGTTATTAGAAAAAACTTCTCCAAAAATGGCTTTAGAGTTTTTACAATCTGCATTACAACTTAATCCATATTTATTAGATCCCATCTTATATAAGGTCGGAGATTCCCCTAGTCTATTCGATAAACAGTTCTCATTAATTAGTGCGGTCAGAACATTTAAAAGCCATGTAGCCTCATGTTTGAGCATGTTGGATTCTCTCGAAGAGGATGAAAAATGGAACCGGATTTTCCGAGACTATCAATCTGAGAAAATTCATGATGAGAAAAAACTGTTGTGATATCTCAATTTTAAATGAAAGGTGTTTTAATCGATAATGAAAAATATTTTAACGTTCGGCTATAGGAAAGAGATAGCAGACATCTGTGAAGATAAGGGATTTAAGCTAGTAGTATTACTGGATGCGTGGGATGATGTAGATCAACTTCCTTCACCTAAACAAAATGAGACCAGAATTCTTACGAAAAATAATACCAGTATGGAGGATGTGTTATCTGCACTTATCGAGAATGAGGAGACTAATTTTGATGCGGTATATTCGGCACATGAATCTTTTGTCGTTAATGCATCGTTTTTGTCGAGTGTATTTACGAAATCCAAAGGTTTTCCAATGACTTTGATCCGTTTTAGAGACAAGCAATTACAAAAAGACTTTATCAGGTCTGAATATAGAACGGCATCTTCAAGAAAAATATCCGTTCAAAACAAAAAAAGAGAACTAGACGCAGTTGGCTTTCCATCAGTAGTGAAGCCGTTAAGTGGTTCTGGTGCGGAGCATACACATGTGGTCCATGATGTAAGTGGATTAGAGAAAATTCTTCAACATCATGCACATAACACAAACCTTCCACAACAATTGATAGTTGAGGATTATGTAAAAGGAGAAGAATGGCACATCAATGGGTGGATGCAAGAGAGTGTTTTAGAATTCGTCACGGTCTCTAGATACTTGAAGCCTTGTATCGAAACCAAGAATGGATGGATGAACAGTAGTATCACATATCGCCCTGAGGAAAATGAGGCGTTATATCAAGAAGCCCGAGTGTTCGTGGAAGGTACGTTGCGAACATTAGAATTGAACGACGGTGTATTTCACATGGAGCTGTTCCGTGACGAAGAAGGGTTTGTGTTTGGAGAATGTGGGGCCAGGGTGGGAGGTTATCCGGTTCCTTCAGTAATTAAAGCGATGTTCGATGTGGACTTACATGAAATCGCAATGACGTTCGCATTAGGAGAACAGGTTTTGACAGTGGAAGCTGCATCTTCATTTTATTACGGAGAAACCGATTTACCACCTCTAGCATCAAATAAAGCGATCTTACCAGACGAGAAAGAATTATATCAGATACCTGGTGTAGAACGTGTGGAATACAATTGGAATCCTGGTAGCGATTTGCCTGACCCTACTAAGAGCACGACTTCATCAACGGGAAGCCTGATGGTAAAGGGGACGTCAGTGGAGGATGTCGAAAAAACGCTGGAAGAAGCACTGTTAAAGTTCAAAGGACTAACTTGATACTTAAGGGAGGAGTTTCAATATGTACCATAAAAAAGTTCTTAGCTTTGGATACCGAAAAGAGGTGACCGATGCTGCCAAAAGACTGAACTATGAATTGGTTTCAATAATTGACGATTGGGATCGTCCGAATAAAATCCCGGAGTGCCAGGCGCACGAAACAAGAATCTATACTCAAAATAATGTGAAGCTGGAATTGATTTTAGGAGCATTATCAAGAGAAGGTCAGTTGAAGTTCGACGGTGTCTTCTCTACTTTTGAGTATTTCATTCTAAATGCTTCACTACTAGGAGAACATTTGTCAAAGCCCTTCATGCCACCACTAACCGCGATGGCGTTCAGGAATAAGTATCTCCAAAAAAAACTACTATCCAAAACTATAGATAGTAACAGCTTCCGGATTCTTAATCTAAGAGAGATGGATGAGCGTCATAAAATTAATGATTTTCCACTGGTCTTAAAACCGATTGCTGGTGGTGGCTCGGAGGATACGTTCATCGTCCGTGATATTGAAGAGTACACCGATAAAATCAATTATTTTAATAAAAAGGGTGTCCTGAAGCTGTTCGAAGAACGCTTCATAAGTGGGGAAGAGTATCACGCTGATGGTTGGGTCTCTAATGGGGAAATCAAGTTCTTTGCTGTATCAAAATACGAAAAGCCCTGTATCAACATCCGGAACGGTTGGCTACTCAATGATACGATGCTACGTCCTGAAAGTCATACCACTCTATATGAAGAAGTCGGTATCTATTTAAAGGATACCTTACAGACCTTGAACTTAGAGAACGGGGTATTCCATATGGAATTCTTCATTGATCCGCTCACCAACGTCATAGTGTTCGGGGAATGCGCCTCACGAATTCCAGGGAATTATATCGCTGAGACGTTCAAGCAGATGTTCGATATAGATCTGTATGAAGTTCTATTACAAATTTCAGTGGGGGAGACGGTGGAAACTCCTCGTCTAGATGAAATCACTCATTATTATGGACATACTTATCTCCCGTCGCCTTCAAAGGAATCAACGTTCTTACCTTCCGAGAAGGATGTACTGAAACTTGATGGTGTTGTGACCATGATGCATGAGTGGACGACTGGAGAACCTATTCCTGACATTACGGAAGCGACATCGAATCGAGTGGGTAAAGTGGTCGTCAAATCGAGGACACAGGAAGGTCTACAGGATAAGATAAGAAAAATTCGTAAATTTTACATGGATCATTATGAAAAAATTGAAACGAATTGACTCAATCATCCCATTAGTACTGGAGTATCTACAAAACAAGTATGACTTAGAGGCTGTCATGGTGACAGGGTCGATAATCGAAGGGATAGGTAATAGTAATTCTGATTTCGACATTTTCGTAATTGCCGAACTGGATAACTCAAGAAAGATAGAGATTATCAGGGATATCAATTTTGAAATGATGACACTCGATTTTGTAATATACGACAGATTGTTCCTTCGTGATATGTTTCGTCGTTTGAAGGAGAAGCCTTCAGAACTTGAAAAATATGACTATGACTTCCTTCATCGCTTAAAGTATGCGGTGGAGATTTATAGTCCACTAATAAATATTGATTACCACCAATCTGTATCGTTCAGCCGATTCGACTATTCATTAGCACTAAGATATTCAACCTCAGGTACAAAACAACTAAAGAATGCCAATGCTTCGCTAACAGAAGAAGATTATGGATCAGCATTTTTCATTTTAAGGGATGTTCTTCAAAATTTGATGTTAGCATATATGTCCATTCATGGTGAAACGAATCCGAATAAGAAATGGTTCTATAAGAAGTTGGAGAAGGTCAGAAAAAAAACAAAAGATCATACTCTGATTGATGAATTCATAAGAATTATCTCCATGCCTTTTGAAGGGAAAGATTCCTCGTTCACGGACGAGGCGCAAGAGTTCATATTCTTATTGCAACATGAAATCATGATCGAGATGAAAAAAATGGAGGGTTTTGAAAATGTGGAGTTCAATGGTTGATGGAAGAACGATTCAGCTCTATTACGAGTATGCTCATACTAGCGTACGGAATCGCTCCGATTTATTACAAGAAGAATTAATCCAAAGTCATGTTCGTCTACAAGCTGATTTGGATGATCTAAATCCTGGTGGAAGTCTTACGAAGTATAGCCTGCTTGAATATATTCATAGATTTATTTCTGAAGACCCGGAGGGCTATGAGAAATTGATTGAAGAGCTTAGCGCCACAAACAATCAAATTACTTATAAGGATAAAAAATGGTTCATTATCGATTCGAAAAATCATAGTCAAAATGAACTGGAGAAGTTCAAACTTCGATTACAGGAAGCATTCAAGTACTTGAATGAAGTGCGATATTTTCAGATACCAGAGATTAGTACATCATTGATTCAGCTTCATAATCAATCAGATCAAAATATCCCCCCTACGGAAGGGATGATATCTGGATTGATTCATTTAAATATTTCTGATCCTGTATTCGGTCATATTGATAAGATACTAAAATACGGTTCTCACCACTTCTTATCATTCTTCTTGAAAGGATTGGAGTTAAAGGTGGATGAGGGAGATAAGGAATATCTGGCACATCATTTCGGTCAATCACTGAAGTATTTTTTCTATGAGAGACTTTCGGAATCTGATTCAATGTTCGCACCAAACACGGTAAACGCTGAGCTGATCTTTAAAAAAATTAATACCTTAAAATCCGTACTCGAAGGTGAAGAAATCAAATTTACTAAAATCGTAAACGGTGATATTGACAATGAGTGGTTGACTGAAATTTTAATGAAAAATTATCCGAGGGAGGGACGATTTGATGTATACTCAACAGGATAAAAAAGCAAAATTTATCAGTCTGGAAGGAACTGATGGGTCTGGTAAATCCAGCTTGAGAAGATACATCACCTCATCCTTTTGGGATGCTGATGTAAAAGCACTCTCTACGGGACCTCATTCCTTCCTACTACCGAAACATTCAGAAATTATCGTAGATGTGAGGGAGGGAAGGCTTCACTCGAAAGAACAAATCACAGAATCTTATGCCTTAGATAAGAAAGAACATCAAGATCGCACAATTGTACCTAGCATTGAAAAGAATCAGTGGATTATTGCCGATAGAAGCTTAGTCAGTGATATTGTATATCACGAAGTGGTGTTCGGAATTGACCCTTTCGTCACATATGACATGCAACGAAAACTTGGCGTCAAAATGTCGGATATTATCGTTTTCTTAGATACCCCTCCTGATATAGCATTCCAAAGAATCAACGAAAGACAGACTGACGGATTCAAGTTCTGGGAAACGAAGGAAACATTGAAGAGGTTATACGATTCCTATAATCAAGTGCTGTTCTCGGGACGATTCCCGGATGTCCCGGAGGTAAAAGTGATTGATAACTCTGGGAGCGAAAAAGAGACGAAAAGACAAGTTGATCAATTCATTAAGGAATTAATTTGAACTATGAGGTGAAGAAAATGAGAAAATATAATGCTGAAGAGATTAGAGAAAAATATCTTAAATTTTTTGAATCAAAGAAACACAAAATCATTTCGAGTAAATCAATAATCCCGGAAAACGATCCGACGGTTTTGTTCATTACTGCAGGAATGCAACCACTCGTACCTTATTTATTAGGAGAAAATCATCCTCAAGGAACAAAACTAACCAATGTACAAAGATGTGTTAGAACTGGAGATATCGAAGAAGTGGGAGATGATACTCATTGCACCTTCTTTGAAATGTTAGGAAACTGGTCATTAGGTGACTACTTTAAGAAAGATTCGATCAAATGGAGTTGGGAGTTTCTCACTTCTGAAGAATGGCTTGGAATTGATAAGAGCAGACTTTACTTCACGGTATTCGAAGGTGACGAGGATGCACCAAGAGACGAGGAATCCTATCAATATTGGTTAGACCAAGGCGTGAACAAAGATCATATTTTCTTCCTATCTAAAAAAGATAACTGGTGGGGACCTGCTGGTGAGAGTGGACCATGTGGTCCGGATACCGAAATCTTTATCGAGACCGATATCGCTAAATGTTCTGATAAATGTAATCCTTCTTGTGATTGTGGAAGATTCATCGAGATATGGAACAATGTGTTCATGGAGTACAACAAAGATGAGAACGGCACGTATACGTTATTGAAACAAAAGAACGTAGATACCGGAATGGGGTTAGAACGAATTCTCGTAGCACTGAACGGTGGGTCAGTCTATGAGACGGATCTCTTCGAACAGACGATTGAAAAAATCAAATCCTTGGGAGAAATCCAAATCGTTGAAAGTGAGACAGAAAAGTCAATCCGAATCATAGCAGATCATATCCGAACGTCTACATTCATGTTAGGTGATCATAAAGGAATCGTTCCTTCCAATGTAGACCAAGGATATGTATTACGCCGATTGATTCGTAGAGCAGCTCGATATGCTCAAATGTTAAATATCAATCATGATGGACTGATTGATATTGCTCAAACCATAATCGACAAATATCAAAAAGCCTATCCTGAATTATTGACCAATGAAGAAACCATAAAAAGAGAACTCAATAAGGAATTGATTCGATTCAGCAAGACCCTCACTCAAGGATTGAAAGAATTCGAAAAAGTGATTAATAGACTATCTTCTGATCATACAATCATCAGTGGAACGGATGCATTCCGTTTATACGACACTTTTGGATTCCCGATTGAATTCACGCAGGAACTAGCTTCAGAAAGAAACCTTGAAATTGATATGGTCGAATATCAGGAACGTTTTAACTCGCATCGTCTACTTTCTCAAGAAGGTGGTGCTAAAAAATTCAAGGGTGGATTGGCGGACAACTCTACTGAAACGACGCGGCTACATACCGCGACTCATCTCCTACATGAAGCATTGAGAAGAGTTTTGGGTGTGACGGTGGAACAGCGTGGTAGTAACATCACCCCTGAAAGATTACGTTTTGACTTTACGTTCGATCGGAAAGTTACAAAGGATGAGATTAAGTTAGTAGAAGAGATAGTCAACAAACAAATTAGTAAAGGGCTCGAAATAAGCAATCAAGAAATGAACGTTAAAGAAGCAAAAGAAAGTGGTGCTATAGGACTTTTTGAGAACCGATATGATGAAAAAGTAAAGGTCTATACTATTGGCGATTTCTCAAAAGAAATTTGTGGAGGTCCTCACGTAGTGAAAACGAATGAACTTGGAGTCTTCAAAGTACTCAAAGAAGAAAGCTCTTCGAGTGGAGTACGTAGAATCAAGGCTAAATTAGTCTGATTCCTTATTCATGTTTAATTCTGTATGGGTTGGAGAACTGATTTAAAGTCAGACACTGCAATTCAATCCATACAGAGTTCATTAATTAGAAATGTGAGTGAATCGATATGGGAGCGCACCGACGACTGATGAACTTTGATCAGAGAATTCATAGTATCCATGAAATAGATGTATTATCTGCAAGTAAATTGTTCAGACTAAAAATAAATGACGAACCTTATATCTATAAAGAGTTTACAGAGAAGAGCGGAAACGAGTTAGAAGTTTACGAACTCATCAGACAAAATATCCGGGCAAATATTCCTCGAGTCATAAAGATTTATACTGAATCTCCTAAAGGAATGATAATGGAAGATTTAGGTGTCCCGCTAAAGAGGGTTGGCTTGAATAGTTCCGAAAAACAATCTCTTTTGTATCAAGCTGTACAATCATTAAGTAAGATTCATTCATCAGGAAAAATGCATAGCGAAAGATTCTTGTCCATGGATTCACGACGAGAGTATGTAGACATATCTAACTGGAGCGTATGGACCTTGCCTATGCTGCAAAATTTACTTAAAAAAAACCTAAGTTGGTTTGATGAAGAATCTATTTCGACATTAAGAAAGATTCATTCGGAATTTCAGAGAAGATTCCCAGAACCGTCCGATGAAAAAACCTTCAATCATGGCGATCCCCATCTGGACAACATTTTTTACAAGGACGATGAGATATACTTCATCGACTGGGAGTGGGCCTGCGTATCATCACCATTACGAGATTTTACCCTCTTCATCCAAGATGTTCAGGAAATTCACTTAATAAAAGAGTTGAAAAATTTTTATGGGAAATCCCTAAGGGAACAAGGTTATGAGGTCGAGCGGCATAAGTTTGATAATGATTTCAATTATTATCTATGTGACAATACCATGAAAATGATTTCGTGGAACATAGAGAAGTTTTTGAAGGGATTTATAACTCAAGATGCATTGAAGGAGTTTTTGATGAGCAAGGAGCGCATATTGAATCATTTCCTGAAATGAATGGAGGGATGAGGATGAGATTCAGAGATTTCCATTTGAACATCAAGATTCGAATAATCGAATCATTACTTTCTAGTTCGGCGAGTAACATGATTTACCCGTTCATGACCATATATTTTGCGAATGCTCTAGGTGTAGGCATTGCGGGTATCATTCTTTCCGTCAGTATCATTTTTGGGATGATCTCTAGTTTTATCGGAGGATATTACTCAGACCGATTCGGAAGAAAAAAAATCTGGGCGACAGCGGAATCCATAAAGTTTGTGAGCATAGTGACGATGACACTAGTGAACGGACCATTGAATCATTCTATTGAAGTTTCCGCATATATAACGATGTGCATGATGATTCTGAATAGTTTATGTGCTGGATTTTCAGGACCTGCAGCTACGGCTATGTTGATTGATGTGAGTTCTCCAGAAAATCGAAAGTATATGTACTCTATAATTTATTGGGCGAATAACATTTCAATTGCCGTAGGTGCAATCCTAGGCGGATTATTGTTCGAAAATTATTTTTTTGAGTTATTGTTAGCATTCTCCGTTCTAGTCGCAATTTCTACTCTCCTGATTATCTTCTTCATCAAAGAATCGTATGTCCCGAGCTCTAGTGGGGAACGAACAGAGAAGACGAGTTTAAAATCAATCTCTAAAAGCTATCTTGGAGTGTTTAAAGATAAGCTCTTTATCCATTCTACTCTGGCTCTTCTTCTATTGGTTTCTCTTGAGTTTCAACTGATGAACTACATAGCAGTCAAGCTCTATGACATAGACGGAAAGAGTCAAAATATACCATTCATCGATATGAAGATTGAAGGAGCCAGTATGTTAGGGATACTTAGGGCTGAAAATACAATAATCGTCATCTTCTTCGTATTCATCGCGAACTATTTCATAAAAAAATATATGGATAAGCATGTACTGATTATGGGACTAATAATCTACTCTCTGGGATATTTAATTATCTCATACAGTGAAAATCTAATCATACTAGTGTGTGCCATGTTTTTCGCGTCAATCGGAGAGCTCTTATATACTCCTGTACATAACAACTATCTTGCATCGATGATTCCTGATAGTTCTAGGAGTACATACTTAGCGATCAATGATTTGGTCACACGAGGAGCGTTGCTTATATCATATCTGTGTGTATCGATTAGCAGCATTCTAGATAGCTGGATGATGACTAGTATGTTTTGTGTCTTCGCGGTGATAGGTCTAGGTGTGTTTATTAAGCTATTACCGTTGATGGAGGAGAAAAGACTAGATTCCTTGAAGAATAGTGCCTGATTAATAGTTAAATTATAAGGAGAATAACAATCAATGAATATTTTATATCCAAAACCAATACAAAAAGGTGATAAAATTGCAATTTCAGCCTTTTCTAGTGGTGTGCATGAGGGAATGCATCATCTTGTAATCAAGACTAAAACATATCTAGAAAAACTAGGTTACGTTGTTGAAATAGGTGAGACAGTATGGACACAATCAAAGGGGAAAAGCGCATCTGTCGAGAAGAGATTGAACGAATTCATGAATTTTTGGAAAGATGATTCGGTCGCAGCCATCATACCGCCTTGGGGAGGTAACTTTGCACTAGATCTGATTAAAGCCGTTGATTGGGTATCGCTAAGAGAAACTGAGCCGAAGTGGGTGTTAGGCTATTCAGATATCAGTACATTCAATTTCATGCTCTCCACCAAAGGACGTATAGCTAGTGCCCATGGTCCGAACATCATAGATCTTTCTTTCCAAGAATGGGATGATGTCACCAAGGGATGGTTAGGAGCACTCACTACTAAACATGGAGATGTTTTCGAACAGCATGCATCTGAGTATTATCAAATAAACTGGCCAGCTAGCGATACGGAGGAGGATGTCCAGTTCAATTTGAATCAACCGACCAAATGGAAATGTGCGCTTCCTAATCGTCAATCTGAATTCTCAGGAAGATTGTTAGGTGGGTGTTTGAACACCATCAGAAACCTAATCGGAACTTCTCAGGATCACATCAATTCTCTGATAGATGAGACCAAATTCTCGGAGGGAATCGTTTGGTATTTAGAATGTACGAACATGGACACTGCTAATGTCTATCAGTCACTATGGCAGATGAGGGAGGCAGGATGGTTTGACAATATAAAAGGTGTCATGTTCGGCCGAATCGATGATTGTAAACAATATCAAGATTTTACTATCCAGCAAGCGTTCGAGGACATCTTTTCGGAATTTGATATCCCGGTGTTATATGATCTCGACATCGGACATTTCCCCCCACAGATGACTTTGATTAATGGTGGGTTCGCAGAAGTTGTCCATTCTGGAGATCATGGTTTAGTGAGGACTACTTTTTTATGATGATTAAAAAGGATAATAAGGTGCCACAGTCATGATTGATGATATTCTAGAGAACTTTAAGGTCGAGTCCAAGAAATACTCGAAAGAACATTATAAGTCGGTGAAAAGAACTGGCGATTTCATTGTATATTTTTGGTCCACATTACTTTTCATACCATCATTCCTAATAGCTCAGTATGTCGTCTTTCATACGAGTAACATTCTTTATATCGTCTTCTGGCTCTCGATTAGCTTGCTATTGCTCATGCTCTCGATTCTTTTTGAGAAAAAATCTAATAAAAATTTTTTCGTTTATCATAAAAAAAAGGATATTTATCTCAAAGAAATCTTACAGAAATATTTAAGAGATGAGTATTCTCTATCCGAAGCAGAACAATTTAGACATCTCTCTAGCATAATCGTAAAAAAAATAGATTCAAAAAAGAGCTATTATAATTTCAATCCGACCTATGTATCAATCATGCTGACGACTTTATTGACAATAGCAAAAGCGTCAGAGGTCAAAGACATCTCACTCTTCATGTTGGTTATTCTCACTATATTGGCTTTTTCAATAATTCACTTCGTCCTAAGAATGTATACAAATTACCGAAATGATTCTTTAGATGCTTTCGAAGAAATAAATAGATTATTGAATGAAATTTTATTAGAAAAGCTTTCAAGAAACAGTGGAGCTAAAAAGAAGATTAGAAGCATCTAATAATGGATATGAATCAAAAAGAACTTTTGTTCGTAATTAAATTTTTTTAGAATCAGAATAAATCAAGATTGAACGCTTCATACTAGATATAGAAGGAATGTGTCAAATTTAGATCATCATTGGTACATATACCAACGATTTGTTTGTTGTCACTAGACGTATTTCTTCTTTTCTTTGCAGTAATGATTAGGAAGGTAGTGGACATATCTATGAGCGAATATGATTTTTATAAATATGAAAACATGCTAAAAGATGAAACGATTTTTTTACGAGAACTCAAAAAAGCCTGTACCGAATCCGACATCACACATGCCACTGAAATCCTAAAATTATCTGGAATAGTCGTGGATGCATTGAATACCAAAAAATATGAAAATCTATTTACTGAATGTATTGATATTATTGAAAAATCGATAGTCACTCCTCAAGATGAAGAAATACTTAATAGATTAAAAGAAGATAAAAAAATATTTGAAAATATGTACAATCAGATAACTAAGTCTAGAGAAAAAGCTTTCAATGAATTGGTTTCTGGAAACAGTGTTTTCGAAGTGAATACTTACTTGATTTACTTAGAACTCGCTCTTCAAAAAATGGGAGAAACCATAAAAAAACTTTCAAAACGAGAGAATGGAAAAGAGATTTTATACCCACAAAAAGAAATAGATACCTATGAAGTTTTTACGGAAGTCAGTAACAAAGTATTCAAATATTTCAAGTATAAAAATTATCCTCAAGATAAGCACAATAGAATCTTCAAAATAGAAGATTTGAGGATGGCGGATGTACATGCTAAGTTAAATTTGCTATGGAATGACATAGACTTCTTGTATGAGAATTGGAAATTTGCAGATTTATCTATTGAATTCATTGATGAACAAAAAATTAAGGCTGAGTTTATTGATGATAATTTTGACCTGCACAATATGATTTCTGATCATAGAGCTCATCTTCTTGTCGCGCATAAGCAGATGGAAAACGTTCATGAACACTCGTTTAGGAGAACATTCTCTGATGATGAAAATGAAAAGAAAACTCATGGGATACTCAGGAGAATGGTTAGTACGGATTTCATGGACAATTTTTTTATTGATTCTTCTAAAGCCTATAGTAAGGATATAGCTTTAATCAAGTGGCTAGAGGCGTATGAAATAATTCAAGATGAATGTGGGAAAAAACTAGATGCAGGCCCCCATAGACTCAGCATGAATAGCATCCTATTAATGAAAAAGAAAAAAGAATGGTTGAGTTTCTTTTCTAAAAATGGATTTAATCGAAAAGAAGCTGAAATCATTATGAATCAGTTCACGTTCCATTCCAGGTCTACAGATTTTTTCGACTATCCATTCATTGAATTTGGAGAATATTTGTTACTCGTACCATCCATCACATACAATGCAGATGCAGGAAAATCAATCAGCTCAAACTTTTTGAATGAACGTATACAACTGGATTTCAGGGGTTATGCTTTTGAATCTAATGTGATCAGTTGGTTGTCAGAGGCTGGCATAACATGTTCGAGTATTACTGACCGTCACAATAAAGAAGAATTTCAATGCGATGTAGCCTTCCGTCTAGATGATGATATCTATCTTGTCGAGTGTAAGGCGCATATTCAGCCGATGAAAATCCGCCAGCATGCTAACCATCTTAAGAAAATCGAAGATAATGTAAAACAACTCGACAGGATTGCTAGACATTTTTCTGATCACGAGAACGTAATCAAGAAAGATTTAAAACTCTCCGATGACTTCTCGATTAAGAACATCCATAAAATCGTCCTCACTACGTCGATGATGGGAAGTAACCAAAAACATGGAGAAACATTCGTAGTGGATGCTTCATCGTTCAGCTCGATGATTCTAAGGAAAGAACCTTCAAAGAAAATGATTAATAAAAAAGAAGTGATGGAGTTTCTTCCCGAAAAGTTTGAATGCTATCAAGGAAAAATTACTTCTGAAAAAATGCTAATGTACCTAGAGAATCCGCCTCAAATTCAATTGGTAAGAAAGATGTTCAAAAAGGTAGAAACTAATTTCTACATCGGCCAGGTGAATAAATTTATGCTGCAAGAACCAGTTTTACGATTTGCCAAAGAAGAAATGACTCTCGACGAAAAATTAGAGATGCTAATGAAATGATTTCTCTACTTTAGATGAACTATTCACACCGAAGTAACGATACGAAATTATTGAATCGTGGTCGGAAAATTCGCTATTCGTCGGAACCGTGGGATAAGTGTAGAAGGGGGAAAAAGAATGTATGCAAGATATTCTGAAATGATACAAGAATTGCATGAAGATTTTTCAGAGATACTGAACCAAAAGCATTCTAAAGATGCGAATATCGAGAGTCTCGGACTTAGCGAGAAGGCAAGGAGAAGAATCGAGACAAACGAGATTAAAATCAAAGAACGGTTCATCGGAGGGGGAAAAAAGATATTCATTCCCGTACAGGTGATACACAGAAGTGAGAAATATGGTGATTTTTCTATAGAGTATAAGTCATATAATGGATTGGTGGCTTTTAATGCCGCTAAGAAACATGACAAAAGTGAATCGAGATGGAAAAAACAGTATTTAAGTCATGGTATTTTTGATTTTTATCTGGATGCTAAACAAAGGTATAAAGAACTCTATGATGGAGAAGTGACACATTACAATGTATTCCAAGATTTATATGAATATGTAACATATGATCAGTGTCTGAGTGTCTATAATGGTGAAGAAATCATCCATGAAAATATAGATAGTGATCAATCGGACGCTCTGATGGTCTTATCCTGGTTGTTCTTCGAGCAGGAACTGAATTACGGTAGTTTAGATTTCCAACAGTATAGTAATTTTAAGAAAGAGAATGACTTCAGGCCTAGAGATATGATTATGGGGTTTTTATCCATGATGTATGCAAACAAAGAATTGTTTGATTCATATCCTCATTGGACGGAGAGTAAAGGTACTAAAAAAACACCTCGGTTTGGTACGGGCGGATATTCAAGTTTGGATATTTCTTATAAAAAATTTTTTGAAAGTTTAAAAGGAAACCTCGATTCTAACCCTTCACTTTTTTGTGATGGAGCTATCATTACGATGTTTGATTTACTTCATGCTTCAACAGGTAAAAATCCAGTATTGGCTTAAATCTATAAAAATCACTCATTTTTTATGAAAAATGATATCTATGAGATTTATAGACCCTAAATTTGTCAAGTTAAAAAGGTACACATTTCTATATTGAAATGTATACCTTTTTTGATTGAAATAAACCTTTAGTGAAAAGAAGACGGATACATATTCGAGTAGGTATTTTTTAGTGAATATCGGATGATTAAAAAAGGAGCCGAGTAGGCTCTCTTGCAGTATGTATGGTAACTAACACCTGGATGGATTGTTCAATTCCCTATTTAGTCTACCTTCTTTTCAAGGGAGGGTATTAGTTAACTTCCTCGTCCACTGCGAACTTATCCGCAGGAGTACCGACCGGTGAGAAGGTAAGGACGACTGGTCGTTGACGAAGGCTTCCTGAGAATGTCCAGCTATCCGAAACGTCTATAAACTCAAGATTGAATAGATCGTAAATTTTTTCGAGATGTGACGTAACATCTTCGGTCATCTCATAGACAGACTCTCCATCAGCCATCATCATTCCCTGCTCAAGTTCTTCTCCGTTCCATGTTATTGAGTATTGCATAAGTTGTTTACTCATTAATAAAACCTCCATTCTTTCTTTTGGAAATGAACCTTTTCGAACATCATTTTACCATCTTGGTGTGGGCGAGACGCTACTTATTTTTCAGAGGTTCCTCCAATTGATTATTATTTAGATGTTACGAATGTACCCATGAACTAATACTGTTTACACCGCTCTTCGCACATACAAGAAATGTTGTTACTTGAGGTCTATGGACTTATTGTCAAGCCCAAGAAACATATCAGGCTAGATATAGGAAGGATACCGCGATGCCTCTAAGGTTAGCGATTAGAAACTAAAGGAGTAGATAACCTGTTTCTTGTCGGAGAAAAAATCTGATATCAATCAATAATTATAAGTCGTTATTCGACAAATTTTAAATCTACATCTAGTTGTTGGAAATAAAAAACTACTATCTATTGACGAGAAGACTATTCTGTGGATTAGACGATTAAACTGCAGAACGCTCTGAGGCCTTGGAAGGAGGATAATCGTTTATACTTTTGGTCGATGATCCGAGACGTCCTGTCATTAGAACGTCCAAAGACGACCACACGAATATATGATGAAACGAGATGATACTATTTTTAAGATAAAGAAGAGATATTTGTTTCATGAGGATGGAATTGAACTTTTTCGGAAGGGGGAGGAGACGACTGGCCCATCCGTTCGTCTCCGGTGGAGGAGCTTTGATATTCAGTGCACAATAATGAACTTGATACAGGACAAAAGGATAGAGAAGAGGCATGTGGTTTTCTGTATCTCATCAAGGAAGAGGATGTTCAGAATCATGAAAAGTATGATATGGATAATGAATTCGAGTTTGAGAAGGCTATTCAAATCTTTCTTCGGTGTGTATACATTTCAAATATCTTTCATAGGAAGA
Organism: Exiguobacterium sp. s127; assembly: GCF_018618695.1. Taxonomy (NCBI): domain Bacteria; kingdom Bacillati; phylum Bacillota; class Bacilli; order Caryophanales; genus Exiguobacterium; species Exiguobacterium sp. s127. Next base: position 68,280 of record NZ_JACSMO010000011.1, read on the forward strand.
GAGTCATACTAATATGAGTGGGGTGACCGAAGAGTCTAGGTATGACTCCTCCTCGTATACATAGTCATATTTGTTCGAAATCGATGAATCCATACGTCTGATGATCAACTTTTTTTGAAGATAATCGATTCCTTCTATGTATACATTAATGGAGTGAATTTCAGAGGAATCCAAGGTATGCAATATCAAAGGAATTCTTTCACGTAGGGCCATGAACAATAGGATATCAGTCTGTCTTGAAGTTGGGATGAAAGAATGGTTGTCCGGTAGCGTGTTGATTTGATTCATCGGTAAAGTGAATGTCGAAGGTTTTTCATGCGTTGTAATAGAACATTCATCGTTGGTATGAAGATAGAGCATAGTAAATCTCCTCCTGAATAGAACTTATGTTCTTATTATGAATTATGAGACCGTATATTACAATCTTATTTTCTCTAAAGATTGATCTGCTTCGATGAAATTGATGCCTATTCACAAGATTTTTGGTTCCTGAAAAGTTTTCACTCAAAATAGTGAGTTCGAGAGTAAAGGATTTGAGGCTCCTCATGCGTCTGAGCAATGAAAAGATTCCCTTACCAGCGCCGAGTTGATTAAGGCGTCACTATCGTTACCGTCTATCGAGCGACATCGACTTGCCTCGCAACGAAAAGATATGAAATAGAAGTTACAGGGTGATACGTGATACGTTCCTATATTTTCTGGAATCCGTGTAGCAATATAAGAATAGGATTGAGATGCTGTTAAACTTGGCCTTAAGAAAGTCGCTAACGGACACACTCTACATACGTTCCTCGAGTCTGAGTCTCGAGAAACCTTCTGGAAGGAGGCAGATACGATGTATGCAGGCTCCAGAAATGGTGTGAGGTTCGTAGGACGTTACTATTTCTTGAATGATAGATTTAGCTATTCCTCTCTCTTGAAGTTGAGAACGACATACAAGACGGATGCCATGAAGGAGACGTTCCTAAAGAACCTACATGCACCAATGAGAACGACGTGTTCATAAGATTTCGGGAATGTCCTCCAATATTGCTATGGTACTGACGACGTCATGATGCAAGGCATGCTTTTTTTCTTATACGTCCTGAAAGAAATCCGATTGACTCGGGATGCCAATTGTTTCCCGTTAGATTGCTATGTACAGAAAAAATGATTCTTGGAATACATCCATATATGCAGAATCGAGATGCTAAAGAGCGATTAAAAATGGACGGAATGGCTGAAAAAAGTGCTTGATCTGATGAGGTAGAAGGAGCTCATCGAGGATATGATTTTGGCTTTAGAGTGGAGAATGATATTGATGATGACTAACGAATAGAGCCTTATGGAGTTGAAAGAATAGACTGTCTAAAAAAAATTATCATTTTTCTATCTAAAGGAGTTAGTATACATTTCGGCATCGAAATGTATACTAACTCCTTTTATTTAAACATAATTTATTTCTTTGTTTGATTAATTAATCCTACCAACTTTAATTGAGAATAATGGATTTAACTAAATCTACAAAAAAGAACTAGCGTTTCGTAATTTCATTAAAATAGATAATCTTTATATGTATTTAACGGTTTATTAAATAAATAGAAAAACGTTTTTTCAAAGTGGGTCAATTTACCTAACAAAAATGTAAGGAATCAACTTTTAATGGTTCTTTCGTTGTATAAAGAGAGTTCCGTATGTTTTATAAAAATAAATTAAAAGGAGAGAGCAACGTGGAAAAAAAGGCATTTCAAAAGTGGACAAGGTCAGTGATAGCAAGCTCATTACTTGTAAGTTCCATTCCCGTACATATGAATAATGTACACGCAGAAGAAAATAAGCAGCAAGCAACGAAGCAGGATGTACTAGAAAGTTCTGAGAACTATAGTCTTGACCTCGAAGAAAAGATTGGAGAGACAATCACGACTCCATTCATGGAGACGGAAAAGAAGGAAGAAGGTAGTTATGAATTAACGGTTTATAACGATGAGAACTTCTTGGAGAGAAAAGGGACGTGGGACGACGTCGATATGCATCTGATTGAAAAAGAAAAATCGATCATCGAACCAAAGAACACGAAAATCGATGTCCAGTTCGATCGTATGATTTCTTCCGATGAAGCCTTCATGAAAATTAATGATTTGAACAGCAAGAGTAATATTACTTTTCAGTTCGAGGGTGTTCAAACGAAAGATGGTTTGCAAAAGATAGAGAGACGAGCTGCTGAAACGATAAACAATCGTATCATTTATAAGAATGTCTATCCTGAACTAGATGTTCGTCACATCGTGATGAATGAGGAGGTCAAGGAAGATATCATTCTCAATGAGCCGAATGAGGAAATAGAAAAGTTCATTTATCGAATTGATACGAAGCTTGGCGCACGATTGGACGACGAAGGAAATATTATTTTCAAGGATTCAGCGGATGGTAGCATAGAGTTCACGATGCCCGCACCAGTGATGAGTGACAGTTCCTTCGATATCAACTCTGGTTTATCTAAAGAAAGTCGAGATATTCGTTACGAGTTGACCAAAGAAAATGATGGATATAGTCTTGCGCTTGTTCCTAATAAGGAATGGTTAAATGGTAAGGACCTTCAATACCCGGTATACATCGATCCTACCATCACCAATGGTACTGCACAAGATGCTTTCGTGACGAGTGCCGATCCGAAAGGGAACTACAAAAAGTTTTGGAGCTCTGCACAGGGAGAGTATGTCCTTCGCGTAGGAAAATACGATAATCAAACCGGCACGAACTATGCCTTCATGAAGATGGATGGATTGAACGACTTGAAAGGGGCTACCATTTCATCTGCGAATCTTAAAACATATGTGAAATGGAGCTATCATCCTACGACTAAGACAGGAATATGGCTCGATAAAGTAAACTCCGATTGGTCAGATTCTACAATAAACTGGGACAACAAGCCGGCGTCGACCAATATTACCTCGACAACAGCTGCGAGAGAACAATGGGCTACGTTTAACGTAAAAAAAACAATCCAACAAATCGCAGATGGTTCTTCAAATGACTACGGCTTTAAATTGCATGCCAATGGTAATGATCAAAACTACTGGAAACAAATCACGGCAAGTGAATCTGCTAAAAAGTCAAACATGGTCGTTTCATACAGTTATCCTCAAATGAAGGGGCTGAAAGCAGAAGCATATCCAACGGCAGCAGGATCCTCTACGGGTTATATCAACCTGTCCTGGACAAAAGCTACTGAGGCAAATGGATACCGCCTACAATTGTTCAACGGAAAAGGATGGCGAACAATCTACAAAGGGACAGCTACGAATTTTAGCACGAAGAACAAGAAAATTTGGCCGACTATCTTACAGTATAAGGATAAAGATTCATTGACAGGAGGAGTAGCCTTCCGCGAGGGAGACGGTATGGAGTTGCCAGTCGACCCCTCACCTATGTATCGTACGAGTAGCAATTCTACTACAACCTCAAAAGCCTATCAGTTTCGAGTGGTGGCCGACTACGAACTAGGTTCTAGTGAAGCATCCACAGTCGTCAAGCCCGTGCTAGATGGCATAATCCCTGAGAACCCAGAAATGCCTCAGTTAGAAAAAATAGAGTCAAATAAAGCTGACGGTAAGGGATGGTTCGAACTAGAATGGGACGAGACCGAAGGTGCTAGTTCATATGATTTGTTGATATTCAACGGAGAGACATACGAACGCATCCCGGTAGGAAACGTAACGAGCTGGTCGAGTAAAGGGAAGCGTGTATTCCCGACAGAAGCCCAACAACTGTCATCTAATCCGGGTGCCTTTTTTAGAAAAAATGGAGATGGAAGAGATTTTTTAACAGATCCACGCTCACTTTATAGCTCGACAGGTCCAAAATATTCGAATAGTACCAATTACTTTGTGAAAATCATTGCGAAATCAGAAAAAGGAGAAAGCCTACCTTCCAGCACGTTAAAAATTTGGTTCCCAACTAAAGACCCAGTCCTTCATGGAAAAGGATTCAAGTATGAGGGCAGTGAAAATTTAGGATATTTAAACACTACATGGAGTTCAATTGAAGAAGCTAAAGGCTATGTTGTTTTACTCCACAATGGCGCGAGCAAACAAATTGTAGCAAGGCTAGATAAAGACGAGACATTTTGGAGTAGCAAATTTAGAGGTTTATGGCCAATCAGTGACGTCAGTAAGTCGTTCGAAGCAGAAGGTATGGGATATGAGTTACTGAAATCTCCCGAAAAACTTTATGATCTCACGAAAAATTCCAGTCTGGATACCTCGTTGTATTATGTTACTGTTCAATCGTTCCGTGCAGAAGATGCAACTAAAGATTTGACGGACCTTTCACGTTATTTAGGACCTAGCGATTCAGAAAGTGAGGAAAGTACTTCTGCAATCGAAATTTCTGAAAAAGAGAACACCGTAGTGGAGACGAACACGTCCTACAAAAAATTGCTTGCTCCGAAAGTAGAGTTCGTCGTTAGCGAAAATAATGAAGTAGACGAAGAGTCGGAAGACGTAATGGTATCTACACCATTGACGAGTGATCTTCACGTATCTTGGGAGCCCGTAGAAGATGTTATAAAGTATCAAGTAATATTCTATAATGGTCATGAATCTACCTATTTTGACGTTCCTGGCAACCAAACGAGCTGGACCACGGAAAATAAAAAGATTTTCCCTACAGACGAACAGCTATCGAATGGTGAACTATCGTTTAGAACGAATGATGATGGGAAGATACTTCCACGTTCTCCAAGTTCTTTATATAGAAAGGTGAATAGTTTATTAGGTGTAAATCAAGATTTAGATTCGGGTTATCAAATTAGTATAACTGCGGTACATCAAAATGGATCTAGAGAGCCTTCGCAAAAAACTTCTGTTAAAATTCCTTTAGAGGAACCAGAAGTATGGATTGAAGACGAATTAGTGAACGATGATGGGACACTGGCAATCGAACTAGGATGGAATAAAGCAAAAGATACCACTACAGAAATATTGGTTTACAATGGGAAGTCTTATGACGTTTATGATGTAGGAGACGCTACGACATGGAAGTCTGAGAAGGTCAAGATTTATTCAGACACAAATTTAATCGTTCGAACGAAGAGCGCGCAGGGTGAAGCTAGCGAAACAGTCGTTGAATTAAATCAAGAGGATTCAGATTTTGAAGACGAGAACGTCGACGGAAATCGTACGATTGAAGATGATTTTGATGTCTCTGCTGAAGATGATTCTTGGGAACTCGGAAAGCCTAAAGAAGTAGCTACAAAGCAAAGAGCTAGCGCCGTAAGAGCGATTATACAAATCATTAAGCAGCAGAAAAAGATTAAGATTAAAATCAAAAAGAAAAGTAATAAGAAAGTAAGCAAGACAATAAAGCCCTCGAAAGCGAATTACAAAAATAAAAAACCTGCAAATGATGCTGCGAAAGATTACTTGAATGGGAAAAAAAGAGTGAAGATGAGAGATGTCTATACTGTGCGTCCAATCGAAATGACAAGTGAAAGGCTAGGGCACATTCTTCATAGGCACGATGTGCGATATTGGGATGGAAGTCTAGGTTCTCGAAACCAACAAACATTTTTCCCGAATAAGACATCGACTAAAGAAATCATTAATTTAGTTAAAAAAAATATTAGAGAAAATCACGAAGAAATCAATGAACTTATATTGAGTAGGCATATGGAGTTTCAGGGTTTTACAAGGTTCATTGATGGTAATTTTTATAGAATCGGGATTAAGTTCAATGGAAATATGAATCCTGAGCTCAAGCAGTTTTACCCTGTCAATCAATTCTGGAGGTTCTGAAATGAAGATTAAAGTGATTAAAAACATCATGGTGCTGTTTCGGGAGGAAGAGAAGCAATCTATTCCGTTGTTGGAGTATCTTGAAATGAACGGCTTAGGCATCGAGGAATTGGTGGAAGACGAAGCCATGAATGGTGATTTTATAATTGAAATCGAACTAGAGAATGATTCAATAACCTGGTCATATGATGTTCATGAATTAGAAGAAACGTCACAAGTGAATTTCATGGTGTATTTCATCTGTAAATGGAAATGGATTTGGGAATGGTATTCAGAAAGATTTTTAGAACATGACATAAAATTTAACGTTTATCCGACTATAATTGATTACGCCAAAGCTCGTATACGTCCACTTGAATTGATGGAAGAGCAGGTTTTAGAATTAGAAGGGTATACCAAAGAAGACTTGATTTTTTATTACGGATCAGGACCATTCGATGATTTTAAACGAGCGGATCAAAATCTAGATCAAATCTTAGAATTTGATGAAATAAATAATAAAGAAAAAATGCGGGAAGAAGGACTTTATTTTGACTCGGAGATGGATAGATGGATAGATGTTCCAGCTTCTCTTGACAACATAGAAGAGGCAATCCGGAAATTATCAATTGCAAGATGAGGTTAGTATAGTAAGGTTGAACAAATATTTTATGAATAGAGATGAAGAGGCATACGATGAAAAGTCGCATGCCTCTTCATCTCCATTTGGTTAAAGAATAAAAAAATCTAAAAACTCTAGAAAATAATAAGGTCGATACAAAAATAAACCGGAAGTAAGTTTATATTTGATTTCGAGACTTTTCTCCATAGGGTACATTAATCTATTTTAAAGTAAAGCGAGCTTTATACATAACACGAAACCGGGGTTGTAATGCAAAAAATAAAATTTTGAATAGAAATATACGGAGGAGAGAATAATGAAAATTGATCTGATAGAATTGAAGTTTAAAGATGAAAAAGGTCAGATTAAATCGCTTGATGAATTTTCAGAGATGTTCGAAATGGGATTCTATCTTGTTGAACACCCAGAATGGACAGTTCGGACAAGAGTTATAATGGATATAGATTCGGACTGTGAAAATCGTATATTTAGCTTTGACTTCAATAGGAAAGATATTGAATGGGGGCATTACTGGGTAGATAAGCTTATTCAGAAGTGGACTATTATTTGGGAGTGGTATTATCAATCACATATTGATTCAAATCAGAAATTTACACTAGAATCAACTACGATTGAAGATGTGGAAATGAGATTCGGGGAGAATAGCGAAGAACATAATAGTATCAAATCCTTATCTAATGTAGTGTCGGAAGAGGAAGAGGAAGAGGAAACGATGGGGACGAGTGAATCGGGGTTGAATAGAGATAACATGGAGTGGGTTTTAGATTTCGATGAAAAAAACTCAATAGAACGAATAAGAGAAGAAAAAATGTATTTTGATCATGACTTGAAAATTTGGATCGATTTAGAACACTCTCTTCCAGCTATAAGAAAAATTATTAGAAAAGTAGATACTTTTGAAAGACCTTCCTCAGAAAACTGAAGTATAATCCAATAAAGAAAAGACTTCTTTAGTTGGTGGGAAGTATCAAAAGAGTCTAATTCAGGATTCGATTGCACAAACGAAAGAAGGTTTCAAAATAATAATGTGAGCCACTTCCCGTCAATTAGATAGGACTGATAAAGCAAGTAGATGAGCAAAATGATTTTAAAACAAGATGTGAATCCTAAAATCTAAAATCTACATCCTGAATATGGACGATGACCGTATCAGGATGAATTGATGGAGTGAAGCCTCAGAATGATTAACGAATTCAACCGTGAACTACCAGAACTCAAGCCTAACGGCCGAGATAGAGAGTTTAAAAAGTATTCCGATGACATAAAAGCTAGAGTATTGTATGAACACTTAATCAACAATAGGACGCATAGATGGTTAGACATAAACGTTCTAGGCATAACGAGTGGTAATACCAAAGGTCGAGATTCAGCAAACATTCTTTACTATCTAGGAATGAGGGCCGATTACAGAGGTCTTTTTGGTGGTCAAGACATAGCTGACGTCATTTCCAACCTTGGGAACAATCATCAAGATTTCACGATTGCCATTGAATTGTTGAACCGAAATCATGAGTTGCAAAGACTAGAGGATGTCGTGGGATTAGATATTGAATCGGAAGAATTAGAAGAAGGGCGATTTGTCGATGGCGGAATCAAGTATCGATATGTCAAAAATTATGAGCGTAATCCTAGAAATAGATTGTTGGCAATCAAAGAGCACGGTGTCATCTGTAAGGCATGTGGATTTGATTTTGAAGCCGTCTATGGAGAACGCGGGAGGGAATACATCGAAATCCATCATATCCAGCAACTGAGCGAACTTAGTGGACCTGCCGAAATCAATCCTAGCACCGATTTAGTCCCGCTCTGTGCTAATTGCCACAGAATGATTCATCGAAAAAAGGATGAGGTACTGACGATAGATCAATTGATTGAAATCCTAGAAGAGAACAAGAACTGAGATCCATTAGTCATAGTATGATTTAGGACTTCCAATCAATAAAAGATGTTTTAAATGCTTGATACAGACTCGAAAGAATTCATCAGAATTTTTTGTAGAGATAGATGTACTTCGAATTTAAATAATAAGCGAAAGAGTGTAAACGTTTCGACATCGAAATGTTTACACTCTATTTCTTTTATGTTTTTTTATATTCTCGAAATATCAGTATACATTGATAAATTGATAAAAGGATGCGTTTATTGACTTAGGATGAATGAGAAAACGAGTAAGAGCATTTAAGAGGTATTTAAAATAGGGTCTATGAATAAGTAATCAATAATGGTCGTCTAAAATACAAAAAAGAAGACTCATATAGTTACTTATACATAAGTCTTCTCCATCTTATTTGTAGATATCCCATCGATGTCCAATCTCGAGAATCAAAATCACGACTTTCTCATCTTGGATGTCAGCAATCAGGCGATAGTCGCCAATACGATAATGCCATTCACCCGAACGATTCGAGACGAGTCCCTTTCCATGACGATGCGGGTCATCCGTCCCGACCAGGTTCTTCTTGATCCAGGACATGATAATCCGCGTTTGTTGGGAATCAATCTTCTTAAGAGTCTTTTGAGCCTCGCGCTCAAACTCTATGGTGTATGCCTTCATTCTAAATCAAGGTCATTCATCATGTCGTCAAACGAGATTGCTTCTGATTTTTTACGGTGCGCTGCCATGGAATCATGATAGAGTTGCAAATCGATTTCGTCTTCAATCCGATCGAGGACGGCATCGCGTACGAGTGTAGAAATCGTGATGTTCTTCGCCTTCGCATATTCCTTGATGAGGCGTGTATCCTGATCATCGAGCCGTACAGAAATGGTACTCATACTTATCATCCCCTTTGTAATACATTGTAATACAATTTCGAATTCTAGTATATATGTAGATGAGCCAGGATAAAAGTCTCTTAGCAGAGAAAATGAGATGAACATGGTCCTATCAGTATTAACTTGACCATACTTATCGATTGCATACCGTGACTACTTTTTCTTCATTCCGAGAGATGGACGCTTAAAATTTGCTTGAACGGAACAATCTCGACGTTAAGGTTTCGCTTCACGAGATTAACCTCTTCTCGCATATAGTCGAGCTTCTCGATGAAGGCATCGAAACGATACGTCAAGGGGCCTTTGATTGCTGTTACAGTAACGATATCTCCGCTGAATATGGCATCGTTCAGTGCATTCTCTATGGTCCCGTCGATGGATTCTTCCGTATCATCGAACTGGAAATGATGAACGTCTTGATAGGATCGTTTCAGCATTAACTTGTGTTCTGGCATCAAAAAATGAATCCATTTCTTATTGCCCGGGTCTTCATAACGCACAAAGTCACTCCTTTACATAATAAGAACATTAGTTCTTTTAATTTACCTCGATTTCCTGATTTTTAATCCATTCTTTCGATATCATTTCAATCTTATCGACTATTTATAAGAAAGAAATAGCGATAGTCACTTCATTGCCGACTTAGAGTCACTATATCTCGTAAGAAAAGTATTACATCTATCTCCATTCGATGTGTATGATACTCTCTTGTCGCTTCGGATTGAAGGACAGGTTGGTGTGATTGCTCCTCTTTTTAATTCTTTCTACTTTGTAAACGTTCCTATCATAAGGGTTACCTTTAGTGAACCGATTGACTATGTAGAATTGATTAGGTAAATAACAAGCTTGATTATAGTAAAATGATAATCGGTACCTTAAAACGATGGAGGTCATTTAATGGTAAGAAAAGAAACACCAATAGAAGAATTTTTGCTCGAAGCAATGAATCATACGGGTGTCTCTTTGCCCATCATTATTGGGGAAGGAGCATGGCACATGGCATGGAAAGTGAAGAAAGAGGATGAAGAGTTGGTGCTTCGAATCCCCAAAAAAATTGCTTACGGAAAGCCAGTTCCATTCGATCGAGACGCATTAACTGCAGAATATTCTGCAACAAAATGGTATTACGAATCCGTGAATAAAATGGTCCCAGGTGGTGCACCAGCGTTTTTTAAATTTCATGTTACGCCTGAACTCACGTATACGTTGGAGTCATTTGGCGGAAAATCATTGCCTTTAAGAGAAATGTCGCTATTCGATGCGTTGCGTGTAGGTAGACAAATTGGAGCCATCTATCGAAAAATGGAAAGTCTTACGCCTGAAATTGAGGGATTTGGTCGTTTAGCATGGACAGAAAATAAAGGACTCCATGGAACTATAAACGAGGAATTTCAGACGTTTTTTCAAGAAAAAAGTCTAAATCACGTCCATAATTATCAAAAACTAGTTAACGCGTATCCGATGTTTCAAGACAATAGGGTGGAACATGCACTTCAAATAGTGACTACGAATCGAAATCGCCGAATCGTTTCGGCAAGATTAGTCAATCAAGACGTCTCGCCTGAAAACATTTTGTTGAGAGGGGACAGCGTCTGCCTGATTGATCCATACCCAATCGTCTATGAACCTCGTGAGATGGCCGGCAATTTCATGAACTTGTACGAGACTTTATTTAGAATGTTAGCAAATACCCCACGCTATAAAAAACACCAGTTTGAAAGATGTAAGGATATTCTAAAAAATTTAGCTACAGGATTTCTTGATGGATATAGTGATGGTGATCTAGCTGTTTCTCGAGAAGTCAGAGGTGAGCAGTACCTTCAACTGCTCGAAACGGCTTACCAACATCATTGCTTGTTGATTAGAACATTGACGTCAGAGGATATCATTCGATACGGACATCGGAAAGAAATCGAAAAGCGTCTCGCTATTTTAGGTGATGAGATAAAACAATTTGCCGAGACTTACTTCTTCTGACTTTTGTGTATTGAATACCTGACTTACGAATCTCTCGACTCGCACTTATGATAGAAATAATAAATGGTAAGGGACTAGCTTATTAACCGAGTAATAGTGCAATCTTCTTGAATTATTTGAAGTAAATCTGTTTGCCCTTTTGTAAGATCTTCTTAGGCTTAATTTGTAGTGGGAAATTAATGGATTGTATGTGTTAATCAATGCGACATTTTATTGTGGTTGCGTTTCTGAAGTGTGTTATTCCAATTATCAGAAATGGAATTTATTTTCACCTTTTAATCTTGACAGGTTGAGTTATCGCAAGTAAGTAAAAGTGACGTTGGTAGTACAATCTGTACTTGTGTATGTAACGTATGTGAAAATATTACGTTTCTTCAAGAGATGATTCCTGCATATGCTACAGGGATCATTTTTCACTTCATCGGCATAATAGCACCCGTCAATCGTGACGTCATTCTGAAGGACGATATTTTTCGCAATGACGCGGACCAACAGACCGCGCTAATTCGACATCGACGATTTCTTTACACTCATTACCTTCTGTTGCGAGCAAATCGTTTGCTGCGAATATGTTTGTAGTCTCAAACGATCCAAATTCAAAAAAGTATAGCGTATAATATTATAAGAGTATATAAATACAAAAATGTAGTGAAAGAGGTGCTTTAATGAATTTTTGGGATGAATTGTTAGAAGATGAGGTTGCTTTATCGCTAAATAAAGAAGAAGTGAAACAAATCGAAAAAGAACTAGGCGCTTCTCTCCCTAAAAAATATGTCGAAAAGCTAGAAGAACAGAATGGCGGGGATCTTGCATTTGATTCAGTGAACGTTGATTTCGAAAATACATGGTCTGACGAAGAAGATGGTCTTCATCTACCTTTATATCGATTCAACACTTTGACAGTTGAGGAATTTGAAAATGGCTTGTCTATGTTGAAAGAATGGGGATTAACAGGAAAAATGATTGTGTTCGGCGAAGGCGAAGGTAGTTATTTCTGGTACTTCGATTTCGACAACAATCCTAATGAACCACAAATTTGGTGTTTGGATATTTCGGATGAGACAACACTTCTCGTAGCGGAGAGCTTCGACCAACTCCTTGAGAATCTCGTTAGACGAAAAGGTGAAAATGAAGTTGAATTGTCACGCGATGATGTGTTTGCCGACTATCCGACGATGGATGAAATTCGAGAAATCATCGAAGGTGATGATGAAGATGAGCGACTCGTAGCCTATCGTATGTGGTTGACACGATGTGAAGATCTTGGTGGATTGGTCATCGAGTTACGTCAACGTGTTCAAAGTTCAAATGATGAAGATGAACTAGATTCGTATGCTGAACTTTTGACTGAAGTGTTGCTGAACTATACAGGAGAAGAGTTCATAACATACAATCAAGCGATTGCATTGTTCAAAGAAAAAGAAGATGTTTCCGACTTAGACCATGTAATTGGACAACTTGAATCAAATATCTAAGAAATCAAAAAACGTCTTAAACATGACAAAAAAATAGAGTAGAAAAAGGAGACAAACTCTTGTGTAATTGGGAGTTATCTCCTTTTTATATGTGGCGTAATTTCGAATCATCTACAAGAAAAGGCTTTTCAAATGCTCGGAACGCTTTGCTCGCAATTTTACGCGGCTCGACGTTCTCCTTTTTCGTTCAGTTTATCGTCGCGTCTTTTATTATAGCGCTAACTTTTCATTTCTGCCGTCTTACTTGGAATAGGTGATGCGGTAAATGATCATTTCAAAGGCATGAAACAGAGCGGTACCGCTCTGGTTGATGGAAAAGGACCGTAAGCCGTACGTCGCGAGACGACGCATATCGCGTCACCCGAGGACGCGTTCTGTGTCGCCAAACGCTTCATCCAAGACGATGACCGTGAGGTGTTCCTCGTCATCCTGCTCAAATGGACGAAAAACGGCATCGTTTTTCTTTTAAGAAAGCACGAGCGAATAAGGAATGGATTTGTCCCAAATCCAAAGGCAGTGAGAAACCCGCAGTGGACGGGTCCACTGCGGGCAAGAGTCTGTACATGGTCTCTTCTATAGGGAAGAGTGTCATTCGTGAAGTAGTGGTGAGTTTAGAAGTAATCGAATGGATGGAAATCTATGGACGGACAGCTGATCTAGATCGATTGATTATGACGTAGGTGTTTCCGTCTGGTCTTTCTGTAGTAACGTAGACGACAGAAGAGCTTTCGGGCTCATGCGTGAGGCTGTAGGCTGCACGAAGCGACATATAATAAATATTATCCATAAAGAAACTAAACGTATCTATTTCAATCAAAAACGTTAATTATCTAGCAACGTGTAAGGGATATGCGGTATAAATTTTTCTAACTGAATATCAAAATATGCTTCAATATCTTTCTTCAATGTGTGTTCTAGATCAAGCAAAGATGAAACTAAAAAATCTAGAGGGAAAACGTTATAGATATCCTTTTCACCCCATATCGATTTAATTCTAGCTTGACTTGAAAAAGGGATCATCGAAATGATAGCACCTTCTTCGTAATCATCGAATTCTAATGAATAATAATGAAATTCAGGGACCGGTATTGCATTTGATTTTTCTTTCCAGCGATACAATGATTTATAAAACTCTAAAATAGGTAATGAAGTTTCCAAATAAATCTCATCATTAATTGTAATAGTGAACATTGCTTCGATTGAAAGAATGGTTGGGACATCTCTTGCAACGCGATTTGAAAGTTCACTTGGTTGATTTATAAATGTATATGAAAACATTATTTGACCGGGAATGCTGACCATATTTTACCGTCATATCCTATAATCACTCGGATTTTTGTTTCGCCCTTTGTCCCAACCTTTTTTCCCATACCAACATCAAACCTAAAGGATAATTTATCATTATTATTAATTTCAAAGTTTGAAACGGAAACTTTTTGCATCGCTTCTTTTATCCATGACTTTGCTGTACTTTGGCTATTCGTATTAAATTTGGCCCATTTTCCAGTATTACTTTTTAGATGCTTACTTTTCACCGTTAATTTCGAGACATTTTTTATTGCGTTACTTAAAGCATACTTTCCAAAAGCGCTAATTAATGCACGTTGTCCATATTTTTTAATTGCCCATCGCGCTCCCATTTGAACAACTATTGCTAAAACTGGGATGGCAGATGCTTTAGCGTCGATCGTATTAATCGCGTATGTTTCTTTGCTCTCTCTATCAATTAAAGTGGCTTTAAACTCTTCTCCATCAATTTCATTAAAAATAAAATCATAGATTTTATTACGCGTATTATTTTCCTCATCGATAATTGACTCGGTTACATACATTTCTCCTGTTTCAAGATCTACAAAAAACTCAGAAGACATTTCAGTTTGTTTGGTTTGTAACTGTGATACAACACTCATTTGTTGAGAAGATTCGGTGACTGCCATCTCAAAATCTTCATTATGAATGCCGAATTCTTCTTCGACATCAACGTTATAACTTGTCCCATCCTCTATTTTTGAAGATTCAAAAGGACGATTTTCATCTTCTAATTCAACATTGCCCTCGTCTTTTTGTAATGAAGTGACTTCATCCGTTGGTAGTGAAGAATTCGTATTTTCTGCAGACGCATAGCCAGTAGGCGTAATTAATGTACTAATCGTAAAGACAGTCAATAAAATTTTGATAAACCATTTCTTCATTTTGATTCCTCCAGTACTTTTTTACTCAGAGTTAAAATCTTAGCGTTTTCATTATCTTTCGTATCTGCATGAATAATGTAAGGCTTCAATGAACTTGATGATAGTTTTGTACGTTGTATTGAATTATTTGACATGATAGATGCAAATATTCCTGTCGCATAAGCCGTGGCAAAAGATGATCCTGTATATGTTTTGTATCCACCATCATTTGAAGTAGAAGTTACATCTACGCCAGGAGCAAAGTAATCTGCTCCAGTAGTCGTAGAAGATTCATCGATTTTCAAGGATTTATCAATCGAACCAATAGAGATTACATTCTCGTAGTTTGCAGGGTAATCCACAGATAGTCCCATGTTATTTCCAGCTGCTGCAACAACAACTATATTATTCTTTAGCGCGCTGTCGATTGCTTTATGCAGTGCTTCATAATTTTTGCTAAAGCCGAAGCTAATATTAATAATATCGACTTCTTTTTCAATGCTCCATTCTATCCCCGCAATCACGTTCTCTAATTTGCCTTCGCCTGCTTCGTTCAACACCTTAACGTCATATAGAATGGCATCAGTAAGTACACCGCGGAACTCTTTACTTTGACCAGTAATCAGACCAGCAATAGCAGTTCCGTGTCCAAATTCATCAGAAACCGTTTCTTCTTTTTTGCTAAATGCGTTATATTCTTTCACTTTTACTTTCTTGAGTGCTTCATGGTTTTGATTTACTCCACTATCGAGAATCGCAATTTTGACAGGATTGGAATGACTACGTGTATCATGACCGGTTATTGTCTCAGCCCAGTTAATGTCGCTGTTCTTTTTATCACTTTCAGATTGGTTTTCTATAAAAAGAATAATAGACATGAGCGTACCGACAACTATTAAAAATATAATTAAGATTTTTCGTATAACAAACACCTCTTTTTTCAAATATAAGTAAAGGCTAACAATTAAATGTCCTAGTTATCAATTTATTTTTATTTATAAAATCCTTTTTTTCAATTTTTTTTACAATTATTCATAATGAGTTCACTTGACTTTATTAATGTGGCTATAATGTCGAAAATTTTTTTTCTGTTTTTGTGAAGAAGTGCATTTCTGTACTTAGTTAAAGCGAGATAAGAGTTTTTCAGCTGGAGAGCGCGACGATTCGTTGAAGTAATGACTTAGCACAATCATAACTTTAAGGGGGGAGGGACTCAGTATAGGCAAGAGTGTGTACATTCCATCGTTATATCTATAAGGAAGAGTGCCTTTCGTGATGTATGGGTGAGTGGAGAAGTAGTTGAATGGATGGAGTTCTATGGATAGACGATTGATCTGGATCGATTGATTATGACGTAATCTCGTTTTGACCTTTTTATAGTAACGTAGATAACAAAAGAGCTTTCGGGCTCATGCGTGAAGCTGTAAGCTGCACGCAGCCACATCCTCATCGCACCGCTGTCCTCCGTCCTCCTGCCATACCGATAACGAGAGCTGCGAATCACTAGCGTGAGGCATCTCTACGTTGCTGATCCTTGCGACGGAACGCACGGAGCGTGATAAGGACCAGAAAATAAGTTTAGGAGTCTCAAACTGATTTAATCTGCAGGTACCAGTTATTTTAATCTGCAAGTACCAGTTGTGATGGGATTCCTGTTCTAAATGATTCGCCGTGTTCCAAAGAATGAAGTGAAAATAGTCATGGATTCATCCTTAACTCCTCCGTTGATTCGGCTATCATCGTGCTTATCTCAATCAAACGGATTCGTACGATGTCCTTCACGACTGTATGCTGTGTTCAAGCAAACCAAAGAGGAGTGACGAAAATGAATACAACTGTAGAGAACGAGGAGTCGAGAAAATGGATGGACATGGTGGAACACTCGCAAAAAGTGACCATCATCGATGCACAAGTTCGATTGGTGCGAGAAGTAGATGGCTCGTTCGAGCATGTGACCTGGTTCGTTGATGTCGATATACTGCTCGCTTTTATTCAGCAACATTATTTGGAACAGGCCCGTTAAAGGTCTGTTTTTTTTATATGTTTTTTCGTTAAGAGATGTGACCTAGCGAGAAAAAATAAGGGGTGGGAAATATACCCATTATTCTCCTGACATTCACGGTATACTGAAGATAACTTAAAAATAAGAAATGGAGCGATGTAAGATGAAGAGAAAATGGTTGGGCGCCAGCCTGGTACTCGCAAGTGTGGGTTTATTGGTAGGACCGTTACAGGGCGCGGAGGCGGCGACGCCGAAAATCAAGGTCCACTATATCGATGTCGGACAAGGTGATGCGATCTACATCAAGATGCCGAGTGGTGAGGACATCGTCATGGATGGTGGGAATAAAGGGAAGGGCGATGAGCTCGTTGCCTATCTGAAAAAGCAGAAGGTCGGTGACATCGAGATGCTGATCTCGACGCATCCGGATGCCGATCATATCGGAGGACTTGATGAAGTCCTCGATTCGTTCAAGGTCAAGAGTGTCTATGCTCCGAAGGTCAAACACACGACGCAAGCCTATAAGGACTTCCTGCTGGCCGTCAAACGCGAGAAGCTGACGATCAAGACAGCGAAGGCAGGAGTCTCGCTTCCTGTAAAGGGAGTGAAGGCGCAGTTCGTCGGACCGGTGAAGGATTATGCCATGAGTGACCTCAACAACTGGAGCGCCGTGTTGCACGTCGCCTATAAGAAGAACACCTTCCTGTTCACAGGCGACGCGGAACTGAAATCGGAGCAGGACATGATTGCGAAGAAGAAGACGCTGCGTGCGGACGTCCTCAAGGTCGGGCATCATGGGGCGAAGACCTCGACGAGCGCGACGTTCCTCAAGTACGTCAAACCGAAGTACGCCGTCATCAGTGTCGGGAAGAATGCTTACGGACATCCGACGAACGAAGTCGTGACGAACCTGAAGCGCGCAAAGGCGACGATGCTACGGACAGATAAGAGTGGGACAATCGTCTTTGAAGGGAACGGATCGTCCTACACGATCAAGAAGTCAAAATGAGTAAGCAAAAAGGGATCATTGATCGAATTGAAGGAAAGTGGGTCATCGTCGAGTTCGAAGATGGAATGCGGGACATCCTGATTTCTCGCTTTCCCATGACGGTTGAATCTGGAGACGTCATTTGGATCGATGAGTACGGTCATATCGAGAAAGATGACCAAGAGCGGCAACGACTCTCCAACGAAATCGATGAGTTGATGGAAGAACTATGGGAAGACTAGGACAGAGGAAATAGGCTGAACATATAAGTTAAGTTGACAAAGCGTTTGTTGCTTTTAGTTTAACGGTATGCGATGTGATATAGATAAATAATATTTACAGTTTTTATTTGTGTACAGCTTAAATACTATTTGAATTCAATGAATTTATTATAAGTGTATTTATTAATTGAGAATATGAGGTGAAAATAAAATGAAAAAAATCAAAAAATCAAAACCAATCAAGAATATTAATACTGAAAAATTGATTTTTTTAAAAAATAGTCTATCTGAAGAAGAATATTATAATCTCATACAAAATTTAGCAAATGAGCACTCTAATTCTTATAAAAAAATTGATGACATAGTAAAATCAATTCGCAATTTAGTGACGAAAGGGAACTCGTTAAAAATGCTACACCAAAGTTATTTTATGTATCTAATAGGGCAACTGGGAATAGTATCGGAGTATCAATCCGGTTTTGAAAATAATGTTTCGTTGAGGATGATAGATTATGTTCAGAGTATTATTGTTTCGTCTGAACCACAACGACAAGACGAAAAAAATGATGCTCAGACAGACCTCGAAGAAAATCAAATTTGGGAAGAGATTTTTTCACAAGTATCAGATTTGTACTCTAACCTTAGCGATTACCATATATACAAAAGTGCATATTTAAAAGTTAATGATCAAGATTATGATCCCGAGTATGATGCTCTATATGTACAAGCACAAGAATTAAGAACAAATGTAAGAGGCCAAAGATATTCTGCTTATGAAATTCCTCACTTGCGTGACTTATTAAATCCACATGAGGACATTTTTAATGAACTTTTTAACATAACAGTTGAAGAATTTTTGACAGGAATTTCAAAGTTACAGCACTCATTAATGCAGGGAGTTAATGATGGGAAAAAAGAAATGGAATTATTGTTACAAAAAACGGTATCGGTAGGAGCACTTAATTTTGAGGAACCAGAACTAGAAAGCATTAGAGATTCTGTATTCGGGAAACTATTTGGTTATGATTTATTTGATGTTAAAAAAGTTACGGGTTTACCTAATGCTTTATTAAGAGAATTGTCATGGGCCCCTGGAGAAGAAAGTAGTTTTTTTGAAGATGGTGAATATGCAGGATGGCCGCTTAGAAGGATGCCTATCGAAATAAGACCTTTTATTTTTTTAGATAATAAGTATTATTGTTTCGATGCATATAGTTTGTTTGAAAATTTATACAGAATAATACAAAGACTACTTTTTCGTCTAAAAGCAGATTATAAAGATACATGGAATGAAAAACAAAAAAAGGTGTCTGAAGAATTACCCTTTGTATTATTTAACAAGTTGCTTAATAAACCTGAAATACACAAGTCTGTTTATTATCAGAGTAAAGTCGGTAAGAAACTACAATGGTGTGAAAATGATGGAATTATTATTTATGACGATCATATTATTATTATCGAAGTTAAGGCCGGTTCGTTTACCTATACTTCTCCAGCTACTGATTTCCCAGCTTATATTAACTCAATAAAAACTCTTGTTAAAAGTCCACATGATCAAGCTACAAGATTTATAGATTATATTCTTAGTGAAGATGTTGTTACGATATATGATGAAGAACATAAGCCAATCCGAGAATTAAAGAAAAATAATTTCCGACAGATAACTATTTGTTGTGTCACATTAGAAAATTTCACTTCTTTTTCCTCAAGAATAAATCAACTAAATGCTTTAGGGATTAAATTTAATGAATTACCAGTTTGGAGTTTATCAATAGACGATTTGAGAGTATATACGGATTACTTTGAATCGCCACTTTTATTTACTCATTTTTTAGAGAAACGAATTAAAGCATCAAAATCCGATGAATTAGAATTATTTGATGAACTCGATCATTTAGGAATGTATATCAAACATAATGATTATTCACGGTTAGCAGGAGAGAACAAAGAGGTAAAAATTATGTGGCAAGGATATCGCGAAGATTTAGATAAATATTTTGTTAAATTAATTTTTGACGAGCAACTTCCATCCAAACCCAAACAAGAACTACCTCAAAAAATACAAGAAGTAATAGGATGGTTAGATTTGAATGATATATTTGGTAAATCTAAAATAGTCAGCTCTCTGCTTAATTTAGATGAAAAAACAAGATGGGCAGTTGAGGAAAATATTACTAAAGTTTTAGAACGACAAAATGAGATTAATAAAACTTTACCTTTAAGTATATTTGGAGAAGCTAGAATAACATTTATTTGTAAGCAGATTGAAGTAGAGAGTTATAGTGATGAATACTCAAGGGACTATGTTTTAGCTACATTATTAAAAGCAAACGATGAAGTTAGATTGGGTTTATATCTATCCTATTCAAGCGATGGAAAACTAGATGATGTAGAATATGAATATTTAACGAAAGAAGATATACCGCAGGAAAGAAAAGTCGAAATAGAACGACTAGCAGATATATTGGCTGAACGTCGTATAATATCGTATAAGAATCAGACTGGTAAAAAGAAAATAGGACGTAATGACTTGTGTCCTTGTGGTAGTGGTAGAAAATATAAAAGATGTTGTATTTAATCCTAAGAACTGCTTATTTATATACTTGAGCTTTTAAGTTACAAGTGCCATTAAATCGTCTAACATTTATTAAGTTATATATTAATTAGAAATAGAAAATGAGAATTGCCTCTCGATATGACGCAACTCTCATTTTTTATTTAAATGTATAGTTAAACCTACTAAATTTTATTTTATTTCCGATTAATTTTATATAGGTAACAGTGTAATTTTTAGCGGATACGGAATTTCTTTTCCGGTACATTGAAGTGTCGAGTCACAATCTGTCGCAACTTTTCTAGGTCGCGATCTTCCGTCGAAATCATCTCGTCGTACCATGCCTTTTCGAGTACTTGTTCCGTTTCCTTACTGACGACTTCTGTTTTAAGGATATGATGTAACGGGCTACTGGCTTCCTCAAGACCCTGGAAGTGTTGACTGATCGTTTCTTCTCCAGGAATGACCAACGTATAGGCAATCGTCTCATGTTCGTCGAAGTCGCGGTCGTTGGCTTTCGCAAATGGTTCGAAGAAGTCTGTTGCACCATGAACGAGCATCATCGGTTCATCGAACGTCGAAAGGTCTTGTTGCGTGTCCTGCTTGGCGATACTCGTCAGGTAAGATCCGACGTCCTCCGGTGTGTGTTGCATGATCCGCTCGAGCCGTTCGGCTAATGGCATCCCCTGATCCGTAATGTGTGCCACGTTCTCGACATGTTCGATCATCTTGAGAGGCGATGCTTCCCGTTCCAGGACTTGTTCGTGCTCGAGCGAAGTATGGATTTCGCGGATGAAGTGACCAGATGTCTGATGGACTTCGTGCAACAGGTCTTCTTTATCGCGTACGTCTCTCCCTTGTGTCCAACTGGCGAGATACGATAACGAAAACTCGTCCGTTGGAAAACCGAAGTGAGCCGCAACAGTGTAGGCGACCATCTCCGCTTGGAATTCCTTCTCGTGCGGATTCAACTCGATTCCACGCTCTTCGTTTCGTTCTGTGTTATGCAGATTCGCATGCGCGAGTTCATGGATCATGACGGTGACATTCTCGATGTCCGAGTTCCGTGGATTCAGGGCAATCGCGTTTAAATCTGGATAGAAGCATCCCTTCGCTGTACCAAGCTCATTCAACGGTTTATCAAGTAACGTCACGTCTTGTGTCTCAGCAATCCCGTTCAACGCACGGCGAAATGATTCTGCTTCACGAATTGAACCGTTCCGATGATACGAAGCAAACAGCTCGGAGACTTCGAGTCCCTTCTCACGGGCATCGGTCTGCGTGTACTCGAAGACGTGACCAATTTTATAGTACATCGCTTTCCGTGTCGGAAGAGCACCTTCCTTTGCGCGCTTTTGTTCTGTCTTCGTCGCATCCTTCCATGCCACCCAATCCGTCTCTCGTTTGATGAAGGTGACAGGGGAGGGGACGAAAATCTTGATCCCTTTCTCTCCTTTTTGGACCTGGACGCCTTGCTTCTCCCAGTATGCATAGGAACCGACAGCACGTGCGCCTTGGAACTGTTCCTCGATCAATAGCATGTTCCGCGTCGAGTAGCGATGGAACCGGCTCATGAAGTCGAGATGTTCCTTGATGCTCTCCTGACTGACGAAGTGAGAAGCGAGCTGCATCTCCATCTTGTCGGTCAACGCTTGTAATTCCTTCTGATAATCCTCACGTGTTTTCTTCTTGTATGCCATGTGTCTCACGCTCCTTCAGACGAGAAAGACGAATCGGCGGCACCTTCGAAATCTTCTAGTTCCTGCAGAACAATCGGATCGGCAGCGAGTCGATCCAGTAGTAGATGACGACGATCACGTGATACCGGTAGCAACAACAGAGGCTCTTCTTGCAGGATCTCAAGGAACGAATATTCGTCATATGAGACAGGGATGTCGTATCGCGCTTGATGAATCAAGACTGTGACGTGGGTCGGTTGTAGTTCGAGAAACGTTGCGAGTGTGAAAGCTTCCAGTCGTCTCATTTGTGGGTCATCCTTTCCTCATCCGAATGCTTATGTTGCTTTCGTTGGTCGATCCGTGATTTGACGGCCGTCTCCGCTGTCTCAAGGAACGAAGGACGGTATTCTGTCGTCGTGATGATGTCCTCGATGCTTTCCGTCTGCATCAAGGCTTGCACCAGTTCAATCAATACCTGTGTTTGAAGGTCTGTCTGTTGGACGCTCTTTCGTAACGGAGAGAGACTCTTTGTGATTTGTTCTTCCCAGAACGTGGTCAACTCTTGTTCGATCTGTTTTGATACGGAACGACTGATATAGTTCAAATCCCATTGCTTCTTGATCATCTCTTGATAGTCACGGATGATGTGATCGATTGCCGGACCAATCCCGGACAGTCGTTCCCGCTCGCGATACTCCTCTAAAAATTCAGCTGTCACGGCACTCAGCCGGATCCGGACTTGCTTTGTTTCCTCCATCTGTATTCTCCTTTCTATAATCATCAATTGTAAAAACGATTGCCAAAGAAACAGGACTCCGTTCGAATGGTATGATTAACATATAAAAATTAGTTAATGCGAGGTACAAACATGTCAAAAATTCATTTTTACAAATCTGTTCAAGTGATTGATGCCTCCATTGAAGAGGTATACGATTACCTGACGAAGAATGAACATATTCTTAGCTGGAGCAATATGACTAAGGATCATATCTACGCAGAAGGAGAACCATTGCAATACTTATACGCTGGTCAGAAACTTCAAGTTATCCAAGAGCATCGTGGAAAAAGGTATTCCGCTGATGCTTGGGTTGAGAAACTTGAGGCACCGTCCTTCATTGATGTCAGAACTTCAAACGAAATAGGAACGACGATTGGTCAATACCAATTGCAATCGAAACAGAATCAAACAGAGTTACAAATTGATTTGTTAGTAGAGACACCGAAGTGGGCTTATGCCATTCTTTATAAACTTTCCAAATCAAGATTGAACCGAATGTACAATAAAGAATTCCGTCGATTAAATGATTATGCAATCCAAATGAATCGTCGCTAAAAAAATTGTTGCCCGTCATCCTTCTATATAAAAGGGTGACTTTTTCTTTTATCGATTTTGCTCGATTTCCTGCTGAAGAGCTTCAAACGCCTTTTGGTTTTGTATGTGTTCCCATTCATTGTTCATGTGTCGTCCGATTCGATAGAGCGTCTCTTGCATGATCCGTTCACATCGAAACGCTGATCGGATTCTTTGTTTAGGTGAGAATGTATTCGTCTTCGCAAGCTTCTGAGGTGCCTTGGACGACTCACGCATCTCGCACAGGATGGCGTTTCCCATCCGCGTGTAGAGATCCTGTTCCTTCGTCTTGCGATAAGCCGATGCTTGGGATGCCGATCCATAACTCCGTTCGTAGAATGTGACCTCGGTATCGAGTTGTTGTTTAAACTCGCTGTGCTCTTTCTCGAAGTAGGTCGCAAGATACGTGTCAGTAAATTGATTGAGTGAAGGACGCAGTTCGTGCATGCCGTTCATGTTGTAATACCACTGCCGCTTGTCGTCCGGTAATTGTTTCTGAATCGTTTTGTACTGCCGAACGAGTTCCGGGTGCAGGATCCAATTCGAAGCGGACGTCGTCGAACGATTTCGTTTGTGTGCGAGCACTTCTTCCCGGATGAATGTATTCAGTTTCTCTTGTTCACGTGTCCGGTCGGCAAGCGTATGGACGACTTGCGCCTTCATCTTCTCGATTGTTTTCGGTTTCCGTTTACCGCGTTCGCGTGGATGTATCGTCTCGACTGTCGCGACATGGACGTGGATGTTATCCGTGTTGTAATGAATCGCAGCAGTCCATGTCGCGTGCAACATCTGTTCCTTTTCGATCATCAGCGCGGTCGCGTTCCGTGTCGCCTGCATCAAACGTTGTTCATCGATATAACGATTTTCTTTGACGCCGACTTCCTGTAACCACGCTTCGTCGAACGAGATGACATCTTGCCAGAGGATGCTGCCGTTCTCTTGTGCCCGTCGAAAGACTTCACGCAATTGCTCTCGTTCAATCGCACTCAATCGATTTTGCGTCGCTGTGAACAGACCGCTCGATTTCAGTTCATCCTCCATATAATCGTGATAGTTCTCAAACTGTTGTGACCGTGCTTTCGTCTCCGGTCGATCGATGTAACTGAGGTACGTCGTATAGCGACGCGCACGTCGGGTTGCTTGAGGCAACTTGAACTTCGACTTGATGATGACACCGGGAACCTTAGTCATCGTGCATCACCTCACGGAAGAGTGTGGTCAATTGTTCAAGTTCTGTTGCGCTCCGCTTCAGATGTAAGGTGTTCGCTTCGAGTTGCCGCTCGAGGCGCGCAATCTGTGTCGACTGGACGCCATTCGCGCACCAGGTAGTCAGTAAACCTTTCAACAATTCTTGGCGTGAACACCGCTGTCTCTCCGCTTGTTCATCGAGTTTTTTGACGAGGACGGGGTCAATGTCGCGAATCAAGAGATCCATCTCTTTGCCTCCTTTCAACACGAAAGTGAGTCTCTACTTTCAAAAAAATGAAATTCTTTCCGAACAATTCAGCCGTTCCTCCTGTCATTAGAAGTGAGAAAGGTGCTACCACTCAGACGAAGAACGGAGGGAACTACATGCAGTCAATCATCGAACATAGTTATACACTCGGAGAAGCCTTGATCGTCTCCTTGATCATCGAACTCCTGAAAAACATGTATTCGAGAACGCGCACACGTGAATCTGATTCATCAAATATGAGTGACGTCCATTAATCGAATAAAGATCAGATGAAAGTGAATTAAGAAAATTTTCCATTTGTTGAAACCTCGCTCTCCCAAATCATGTATAAGGATGAAAGGAGGAATTGAGGATGACGGTTTGGGCACTCGCTTTGTTCGGATTAGCATGTAGCTTCGGTTCGTTTTATGTCATGTTTAAAGTATTTGAGACGTTAAAAAAAATAATCCTGGAATGAATTCAACGGGTTGCGATGCTCGTTTTTTTATTCAATCAAACAGAAAAAAATGAGTTGTCTCCAATCAAAAATTTAGAGACCGTAGAAACAGAGATGGACCTATAATCGTGAAAAAGAGCATAAGGGGAAACTGCTATCACTCAGCGTGCTAGCCTAGGCGGAGCCTAGTGTTTCCTTGATATCATCAAAATCGCGAAAAGGTCACACCCTGTGCCACTAAAAATGGCATTTTGGCACGGTGTGTGCCACCTTACCATTTCAGTTCACGTGCTTTAATACGCAGTTGATCTTGTCGTTTCTCTTCTTGGATGAGTTGCTTTTTCAGTTCTTCTTGTTGTAGAACTGTGTCTTCTTTATCTTGCTTCAGATTAAATATTTCATCCTCATGCTCGACTTGTTCATCGAGTGTCAGGTCGGGTAACGTGGCTTGTTTTGTCTCGATGTCCTGTTCGATTTGTTGGATGAGAGAAGCTTGTTCCATCTGTTTGCCTTTCATTTTTTTGATTCGTCTTTGACTCTGTATGTGTTGGTCGGCAAGAAAAAGTTGGGTGTAGTCATCCGTTTGTTGAGTAGGCAGTGACTTATTTGAGACACGACGCTGATCCATATAGAGTGATTCGACGAGCGCATCTTCTCGCTTCGTAGCACTCAGCTTCTCGAGTGACTGTTGGGGCTTAATGACATATAAGCGGAGTGCTAGCTGATCAAAGTCGCGTGGTACACCTTCGATTTCGAAGACGTAGTGCTCGTCTTGGTGATAGACGACTCGGACGCGCTGCTCATCCGTCGGTCGTTCCTTGTAAGCGATGCGAGCAACAAGTTTTGTCGCGTAGTCTTGGGGTTGGTCGAACTGGAGGCGGACACGCATTTGCTTTCGCTCCTCATCATGAGACCAGTCGAGAAGCATGACAGTCTGTCCATTCGTCAACCGTTTTTCTTTACCAATCGGTGTCGCATTGATCGGTTGTTCCTCGGCAAAGAAGAGGGAAGAGAAACCGAAAAAGAGAAAACCAATCAAGAAGAACATACCTGTTCCGAGATACAGGCGTGACCAGTCACGGGTCAACGTCTTACGTTTTTTTGTACTCATTTAGACACCTCCTGACGTCTTGAGGCTCTTCATCTGATTGACGGTGTAGCGTCCGTCTTGATGTGTAAACGTCAGTTCGATCAGCTCATCGGATGTCTCTTCATAGCCGTTTGAATCGATCGTCAACGTCCGTTTGAAGCGGACGAGGCAATGTTCTGGCTCGTCACGACTCGGAAAGACTTCGATGTCAGAGACAGCGGCAGTAAACTTGCTATCACTTCCGCTACTTGCGAACAACGTCCGTTTGATTGACTCCGACATGTACTGGCTGGCCTGTCGCTTACGCGTCGGATAGGTCCCGTCTTCCCACGTGAATGCAAACGAGATGAAGCGTTCTGCATTCTTAGAAATGGACGACTGCTGCCCTGGCTCCTCTGCGTCAGTGACGACAGTTGAGTCTGGTACAATCATTTCTGGTGACGAATCCTTTGTGTGTTTTTCTGAAGTCATGTGTAGTCCATCTGATGCCGACGAACGGTATTGGTAGACGTTAGCACTGATTGAAAGCAGCAGACAGAATAGCGTGAGCCACAAAAGATGACGACTCTTCAATGCCATGTTGCATCCCTCCTTATAGAGAAAAGAGTGGTGCCGGATCAATGTGTCCGGACCAATCACTCGTCTTAAATTCGATGTGCAGATGGTTTCCGGTCGAACGTCCGGTCGAACCGCACATCCCAATCGCTTGTCCGGCTTCGATTTTCTGACCCGCCTTGACTTGGCGCGCGGAAAGGTGCGCGTAAGCGGTAATCCATTCCCCTTGTTTGATCTGAATCAACTGCCCGTACGGTCCGCGTAAGCCGCTATAGGTAACGGTACCGGAGCGGACGGCGTGGACGGTATCGGTATCGTGGCAACTGAAATCGATGCCCGTATGGACGTCCGTCTTTCCGAAAACGATCCGTAATCCGAATCCCGACGTCATCTGCAACGGGATGTCGAGGGGGGCGTGGAGTTTCCCTTTGATCGGTCCCGTCTTGCCTTCTGCCAGTACCGTCGGCGTCAGATAACGGAGGACGGCATCAACATATTCGATGTCGCCATAACAGGCTTGATGCTCGATCGCGCTCGGACGATGACATTGATAGATGCCACTTTTCTTGACGCGTTGGTACATCATCTGTGAAAAAGAGATTGCAAGTTGTTTCGTATAGCGTTCACCTTTTTCTTGGACGTAATCAATGAAGCCGCTCCCGAAGTTGTAACTCTGGAGTGTTAACTTGACGTCTTGGTTCGCTTGTCGGAAGACGGATGCGAAGTGTTTCACCCCATAACGAATGCTCTCATCGGGAGAAGTGATACAACCAATCCGTCCGCATTTGGATTCACTCGCTTGCATCGGATCGTTCCCGCGTCCGCCGCTCTCCTGCATCATCAAGGCAAGGACGACGTTCGTCTGTCCTTCAAGTTGTTCTTTCTTTAATTCACGCGCAATCGCCTCACGATATTGTAGAACATCATCACTAACCTGTAAGCTGGTGTCCGAGTAAGCGATCGGTGTCTCCGTCGCCTGATCGTTCTCGATCCCAGTCAACGTGTCGAGAATGCCTGCGACGATGATGATCAGCAGAAGGAGAAGGAGTGCGATACCAAGCGCAATCAGACGATACTTTAAGGTCAGGAGTCGCCATTTCATCCGGACGGCGACACGTGCCGACTCCCGGACCGTACTCCACATCAGGCACCACCTCCGAACAAGGTCAGCTCCTCGGGTGAGACATCGACATCGAAGATCAGTGTCTTCACACCGGAGATACTAAGGACGATGCGTCCGGTCTCGAGCGACGGGATCAACCGCGTCTCACTCTCGGTCAGTTGTCCGTCGAAGACGGTCTGGATCGTCGGGATACTCTCAGCATCCTGCTCGCCGATGAACTTATACTGCGTCAGCTGGAACAGTGTCTTGACGTTCTCGGCGTTCTCCGACTTCGAACCGGTCGGGACGAAGTCCGTGATCAAGTGCGAGGCGAAGAAGATGCCGCCGAAGTATTTCCGCGCTTCGCGCATGAACTGTTGCAGGTATAGAATCGCCGGTTGGGCGATATCGCGCGTATTGATCAGATGATGCGCCTCATCGATGACGATCAGATACTTGAAGGCATCCTCGATCAACACCTCGCCCTGGTTGTAGCTACGCAGTTGTCCGGCACCGTTGAGGATCATCCCGTCCCAGAGCATGTTCATCAGGTTGAAGACCTGTGCCTGAAAAATCTCATCCTTCAGATTCGTCAGGTTGCGTAGCGGAAATGAGACGATCGCTTCCTCATCGAACCGCTCAATCGAAGAATGCCCATCAAAGATGTTGCCGTAGTTATGGACAAGATTCGTGATGGCGAGTTCGATGTTCTCTAGCCGTCTGACACGATTCGTGCTGATGGTCTCGCGGATCGATGTCCGTGTTGCATCGGCATATAACTCTGAACGAACAAGCGTCAAAAAATCGGAGAAGATGGGATAGCTGTTCGCTGGATGCGTCGTGATCGGGGCGTCACCGTCCTCGTTCCAGAGCCCTTTTTCAAGGTAGAGCTGACGAAGCAGAATCTCGAACTCGTTCGCTTCTTCCTGGGAGGCTGCCGGATTGATGTAGTGATAGAAGACCGCAATCTTCGACAGGTGTTGCATGAACGAGAGTGTTTCATCCGCAGAGCCGTCGGCATGCGTGACCGTCTTATAGACATGCAGCGGATTGATCCGCCCGGCGGAACCGTCGAGTGCGATCTCTTTCCCACCAAGTTGCCGCACGAGGTCGGAGAATTCACCTGTCACGTCCAAGATGCGGACGTGATTGCCTTTGATTGCTTGATCGAGGACCGTCTTTTTGAGCAACGTCGACTTCCCGGAACCCATCTTCCCAATCATCAGCGCGTTGTAAAATTTCCGTTGCTTATCCTTATGGAACAAGTCGAAGATGACACTCCCGTTCGTGTCGGTCGTCCCGTAATAGGTACCGGTCGGATCCTGCAGCGACGTGAAGTGGAACGGATAACCACCTGCGATCGAGAGCGAAGGAATCTCTTTGCCCCGACGATGGTTCGGCAGTTTTTGCTGTTGCTCATAGCTGAGGAACAGGCTCTGCCATTCCCACTCCTGTTCGTTGAGGAAGACAGCAGCGCGGAAGTTCCGTGCTTCGAGTTCCTCCATCACATCCTGGACTTGTCGTTCGAGTGCTTCGAGTGTCTTCGCTTTGACGTAGAGTCGGAGATGCAAGTACTTCATCGTCTCACCCTGCGTGATCTGTTCGTAGAGTTCGTTCAGTTCTTTGTACGTCTCGCGCGCATCAATCCGGGCGACATTATCTTTCGCATTCTCGAAGCGCGTATTCTGCTCGGCCATCGACTTATTGATCGTCCGGATCATCTCTCGCTTGTCCGCTGTCCCGATGTCGAGCGTCGTCAGGACACCGGGCAGGTTAAGGATTGGCTCGAGCCAGAAATCATAGACGGTCGACTGATACTTATAGACATGGAGGCAGGCGAGATAACCGTCACCGGTCCGGACATAGTTCGGTTCGAAGCGTAGTCCGCCTTGCGGCTGGATCGCTTGGACGAATGTCGGATTGTAGCCGTCCTGTTGTTTGATCGTATCCGGATCTTGCTTCCGTAGAAAACGCGTACGCCACATGATGCCATCACTCCTTTCCGTCCTGGGTTGGTTTCGTATTCGGGTTGTGCAGTTGGAACAATACATGGATTTTCTGCTCGATCGTCAGTTCGACCATCGGGTTGCTGCGTCGAAGGAGTTTCGTCAATTGATGCTTCCGTTCCCGAAGCATCGCCTCGTCCGGAGCATAAAAAAAGAGGAGATAATCGCGATTCGTGCGATGCTCCTCAAGGTAGATCAGTTCTTGTTTCTTCTTTTGAAGAAACGGACGATAGGCGGCAATCTGATTCTGTCGTAGCTGTCGTTCGATCCGTTGTTTCTGTTTTTCTAGATTAAGCGGTGTATTGAGCGGAATTACCTTCAATGGATGGACATACGCCTGTAAGAGATAGGCGAGGGAGAAGATGTCATGGTCCTTCTCCGTCTCAGATAGTCCGTAAATATCCTTTGAAGTCAGTTGAATGATGTCGCAAAACGTCCCGTCCTGCATCTCGAAAACATCGAGCGCTGTTGAGTCGATAATCGGCAAAATGGAGGCGACAGACGATGGGATGCGGACACACTTCTCCTTGCGTGCTGGTGGTGTCGTCAACTGAACCTCATCGAGCCAGGTGATATCGTTCGTAGGACTTGTTTTCAATCGTGTATCTTCCGATAAACTCATCTGATCACGCTCCTTTCGAAGATTCATTCCGGTCGGCCAACGCGATATAGGTGTCTTTCTTCTTGATGAGTGCGTAATAGAGCACGTGGACCATCCGCTTTTCCGGATTCGTCGTCGGTCGGATGACGAGAAAGAGTCCGAAGCCAACGAGGAAGCACGTGAACGGGAGATGCAAGATGTCCGGGATGAACGGCAGGGCGATTAAGCGGACGATGATTAAGGCGACGAGGAACAGTAAATCATAGAGATAGAGCATCTTGTTGATTTTCAGTTCGGTCGTGACTTCGTTCGGAATCCGGTATTGGCGCTGTTGCATGTTCTCACTCCTTTTTCGGATCTAGACGCGGAACATCTGTTGAGTACATCCGGGACGATTCCTGTGTCACGCGCGTCTGGGCTTGTTCAACATGCTTGAGTTCTTTCTGCGTCGTGGTTTCCAGTGTCTGATAGATCGACTTTCGTTGTCGCTGTGTTCCGGATGACGTCTCCTGCGACGATTCACTGATGGATGGTGAGCCGCTGGAAGAGCTAGACAAGGCGACGCTCGGAGACACATTCTCTGTTGTCTCCACAGAATGAGCGGGCGCGCTAGTAGTCATTTTGTCGAACGGTGTCGAATCCACTGAAGACGTTACTGGCTTACGATTTACTGTAGAAGTCTCCACAGATGGTGAAACTGGTTGAGAGGAACTAGACATTTCAGGTGACTCGAATGCATCAGATGAGTTGGCATTTCTTTCATTCATCGGTGAATCGAAAGTCTTTGGTTGCGTAGCAGGTATTGTCGATTGCGAAGTCGATGGCACAGGTTTTGCTTGTGCGTCAGAGTCTGGGCGATGTGGAACGGATTCGGGTGGTGCTGCAGTATGAGCCTCTTGCGCCGTACCATGCATTGTCATCTCAACTGACTCAATTTGTTGGTTCTCTGGTCCTGTTGAACGAGATGTCCGCTCTTGTGCTTGTGATGGAGTCGGAACACTCTCAGGCGAACGATCTGGACGACTCACGGGTGTACCGCCATTCGGTGGCGGGTTCGGTGGTAACTTCGTACTTGCTGCTTCCGAGACAGAAGGAGTGGCAGGGCGTGATGCCATCTTCATCGTCTGACCGGCGACACGAGCGCCCGCTTTCGCTGTTCCTTTTCCGACAGCATACGCACCGAGTGCGACACCCCAACCGCGCTTCAGACCGGCATCAATCCCGAAGAGACGTTCGACCATGTTTGGTCCATCAATCAAAGCGGCAGAGAAGGCAATCAACGCAATCAAATAGGCGAGTCCGTCCAGTGTATCAGCCAAGTATGCCGTTCCAATCGTATAGATTTTGATCGAAACGAAGATCAGAATGATGACGAGAAAGGTGTTCAAGATGCTTTGAATGACCTTCTTCGTCTTTTGTCCGCTGTGTAGATCAGCGGGTGCTATCAAAATCGCCAAGACATAATTAAAAGCCAACTCGAACGAGAGTCGAGCCAGCTTGTAGGCAATTGAGAAGAGGGTGAAACCCACCACCCCAAGCGTGACGAGGATTGTCAGCCAGTTCGGGTGATACCGATAGTAATATTGGTTGTTCCATTCAACGCCACTTTGATCGAGTTCGCCTAATACAGCTTCTTTTCCATCCCACATCACAAAACTCTCGGAAAGTTTAATACCTGTATCAGAAAGCGCAAAATCATTTTGATTGAAGACTTCGTTGACTCTCAGATTTTTAACTAATGATTCAGGAATGTTATTCATTTTTTCTTTTTGTCCAGGTACTTTAAAATCTTTTTTATCGTAGAGTACTAAATCATGGATGTTCTGAAGTAATATCTTATTTGAAATCGTAGAGTCATTGTCGTCATACAAACTGCTCGAATTAGTTTGTGCAATCGCTTCATCTGAAAAATCATTTACTTTTATCATCGTAGGGGAAAGTAGCCCTAGGACTAAAAGAGTGATAAACACGTTGATTAAGAAGCCTTCCCGATCAAACTTCTTTTGGAAGATAATCAAATAGCCTGTAAAAAGAAAGCTACCAGCTAAGATGACATATAAAAAAGGTTGAATCGTCTGAACGAATTCAACCACTTCTGGATTATTAAAGAATGTCTTTGTTAAAAGGATAGTGTTCGTTACTTCTTCTAATCCATCAATTATGACAGCAAGTCCCCGAACTAATATCCATCCAACAGTCCTTAGTGCATCATTTACAAGATTACTGAGATTAAAAACATCCTCAAGGTCTTTGAACTTTGAAATTAGCTCGGAATCTGTCATAAGATTCACTCCTTATTAACTGTTCTGATCAATAAATTTTTCGACTTCATCGTTCAGTTGAGTTCCAGTAAGAACATTAATATTTAGCTCGTCTTGTACTTCACCATCCTTAATGAAGTATAGACGCTCTCCTTTTAATTCGGATGTGTATTCAAAAGTATCTCTGTTAACTAATTCTTTTCCATCAGGTTGGAATGTATTGTACATCTTCACCGATTTGTTCTTTTCTTCAGAGATGTTTTTAATCTTATCGACGTAACTCTCAAATTCTCCATCAGTTTCTTTTACCACTAATAAGATACCGTCTTTTTTACCATTCATCATCTTATCAACTTCAGAATCTTGTATCTGAGCTAATGTATTTTTCGACGTTTCTTCACTACAACCGACTAAAAGTAACGCAGAGGAAATCAATAGTCCGGAGAGTACTCGTTTCGCTTGCATGCCTCCACCCCTTTTCCTATGATGACACCTGTTCCGGACCTGTCAGGTCATCATTGCTGACATGGACCCGGAAATCGAATGTGTCTATAAGCGTAACAGTTTTTCGGTCGCCTGAGTCTGGGTCTTCTTCCTCAAATACGACTAAAAAGCCATCTTGGGTTTGGATATTCAATACTTCACCACGACGGAGGCGCTTCTTGTTCTCCTTGATGATGGTCGCGATGACCCGGAGTTCGCGCTGGACGCGTTCGGTGCGTGTCAGTTCTGTCATATGATGCCCTCCTTAGACGCCATGCCGAAGTTTCTCGAGTCGTTTGCTGATGATCGTCTTCAAAAAGTGACGCTGGTTGTCAGTTACGGGAATCGTTTTGTCTGTGATTCCTTGTTCGAACGCCGTGATAGATAGGGTATCGTATTCCGTCGTCTCGAAGATTGAGCGTAGGATTTTTGGTTGCAGGACATCACAGACACGCCATTCTGTTGCATCAGATGTCTCCTCATCCGTCTGAATGTTCTTCAATGCAACTGAGGTACCGAGTTGGAACGGGATTTGGAGTGTATTCAGGTCGAGATGGGCATGTGCGCATGGAATCACGAGATCATTGATGGAACGTTCTGTATTAAAGTCATCCGCTAAGTATTCATAGCGGTATTTCATCGCTGTCCGTCCGGTCAGGAAGAGGGGATAGGACTGGATCCGTCTCTTTTGTTTATCCTGTCGCTTGATGACGCGGATGATCAGCATCTCGCCTTCCTTCAGTCCCATCACTTCTGTTGCCGTCAGCAAGCGCCGGCCATCAACGCTTTCCGTCTTCGATTTCGAGAGTGAGAAGGTCTGTCCGGAACGCGACTTCGTGACAATCGTCTGTTCGCCGAGCTTCTTCGAAATCAATTCCGCCGTCGATTCGTCTGCCGTCAACAAGTAGTGCGTATTCCCACAGTTCCCATCGATTGTCTTCCAATCCTCCCCGTACAGATTCTCGAGTTGGGCGTAGGACTGGATGATGAGGTTGAAGCGGATGTTCCGACCGAGACAGACGGTGATGATGTTCGCCATTCCTTCGATCGCCGGCATGTTCCCGAATTCGTCGAGGAGAAAGATGACCTGGCGTTCACACCGTCCACTCGTCGCTTGCGAAGCGACGCGAGCCAGTGAGGTATAGACTTGTTTGACGTACAGTGAGGCGATGACGTTTAGCGTCGGATCATAGTCCGGAACGATCAGGAACACAGCAACCGGACGCGGGTGCTGGCGGATCTCCCGGATGTCGATCGGGGCATCGGTCGTACCGTCGAAGATTCCAGTCACCTCGCCTTTCCAACCGGATAGTGCCACAGTATACTTTTGCCCTTCACTTTCCACTGTGATAGTAGATCCGACCTCGAGTGTTTCTTCGTGATGCAGCACGAAACTCCCATCGTCGTCTGTCGTCAAGGCGAGCTGCCTTCCGCTTGGGAAGTGGAACGTCAGCCGTGACAAGGGAAGGGCACGCCCGCGAATCCAACGGTTGAAACCGATCAATTTCATGTCGAGTGAGTTTTGTGCCGTCAATCGTGCCGTCGCATCGAGGGTGAAGATCCCGAGCTTGGCATTCGTGTTCGCGAGGATACTGGCACGGGTCTGGCCACCGGAGAAATGAAGCGTCGCATACTGCATGCGTGCCGGATGATTCTCTGGGAACGCCGCGAAGAAGGTGTCGAGCGCCGATTGTTCCTGACCCATGTCATCCGTGACCGTCCGCGATCCGAGATCGGACAGCATCAGGGCGACGTTATACATCGTGATCTTCTCCGGTTCGTGTTTCGCCTGTTCACAAAGTCCAAGAATCAAGGCGGTACAGAGGTCTGTTGAGGAGTTACTCCAGAACGGATCCTTCGCCTTCGGGTCATGATAGAGCATGTAGGCGACCGAACGGGCATATTGTTGGGCGAGGGAGTAGTTCTCGTCTAAATACGCGTCGATTGTCAGTTGCAACAGGTTATAGGACATCGATTGCGACGGATTCATCAGATTCAGGACTTCGACCTGATAGCCGCGTGCCTCGAGTGTCTCTTTGGAGGCAGCGAATAGTTCACCTTTTGGATCATTGATAATCAGGCTCGCTTGGCGTTCAGCACGACTGTAGAGGTCAATCGTCGAGAAGACGAACGTCTCGCCTTTACCCGATCGGGTCGTCCCGATGACGAGATTATTGACGGCACTGTCATCGATGTAGAGACGGTCACGGTAGCGACCGACAGGGACACCACCGGATCCGCTGTAGGTCTCCTTACGGTCCGGCACATCCCGATACTGCTGTTTCAGCTCTTGGAACGTCGTGAAGCGGGCACTTCCTTTCTGTGCTGCTTTGAGATCACGGAAGTTGAGCCAATACTTCAACAAGAGATAGCAACCAAACAGGAAGCAGACACCAAAGATTGCGAAAGCGAGGGAAGATGACCAGGCGAGCGTCGTCCACCAACTGGATTCGTATTGTAGCGGGGAACCGGTCGTCAACTTCCCGTCCTGAAAGAGATTTTTGATTGTCTCTTGTAGAAATTGAAACGCCACATTGAGTATTAAGAACAAGAGAAGTGGTAAAGCAATCAAAAAGGCAAAACATCGCCACAGCCAAGCGGATGTAAAGAGAGAACGAAGTGAGAAGTTCATCATTATTTCAATCACCACACTTTCATTAAAAAATTGAAGACGCTTGTCTTTGCTTCGCTTCGAGCGACTCGTTGAGCTTCTCCAGCTCTTTTTTGTCTGTCTTCTCGGATAACTGTCGTTTTTGATCTTCGAGTGCTTGAATCTCTTCATCTAATTGGACGAGCGTTGCCACTTGTTGTTTCAGTTGTTCGTTTTGAACCAGCTTGACGCTTTCTTGTGCATTTGTCACATCTTTCAACGCGATGTAGGCACGTGTCTTCGCCTCCTTGCGCGCAGTCGTCATCTCGATGTCCGGGATGGAGACCGCACGTTTATAGTCTTTCTTTAGGATGGCGAGATCGAAGGTCCCTTCATCCGTTGGGTAGACCGCTTGGAACGCTTGCAGTGTCTCTTGACGGTCTGTTGCGAATGGCTTCGACTGTATAATAATCGTCTCGACATCGATCGGATCGTTCGTCACAGCAACCGCCTGATCATAGTCTTCTCTTTCGACATACTGGGTAATGAGAAACTGTTGTTGTTCGTTACTCAATGACTTTTGTTTTTCCAGACGCTGCATGAGCGGCTCCGTCTCTCCAGTCAACGCTGCTTCATATAGCGGTTGCCACTCTGACGTTGCAGCTTGGACACCAATGGGTGGAT
Organism: Exiguobacterium sp. s127; assembly: GCF_018618695.1. Taxonomy (NCBI): domain Bacteria; kingdom Bacillati; phylum Bacillota; class Bacilli; order Caryophanales; genus Exiguobacterium; species Exiguobacterium sp. s127. The sequence goes on from NZ_JACSMO010000011.1 coordinate 105,133, forward strand.
CCGGTTGTACCAGTTGGACAACGGATAGCGTACCGAGGAGCAACAGACTGACACCACTGACGCCATAGACGAGGCGCCGTTGTCCGCGACGTAAACGGGAGACGTGTGTCGCGTCCGGATGTTGCTGAATCGCTGACGTCGTCATCGTCTTATAGGATTCTGGCGTCAGACGTTCCAAGTTCTCAAGTAACAGGATTTTCTTCGTCGCATCCTCCTTTCGGATCCGAATACGCGGAATCCGATCCTTCAGCTGCAGATAAAGGTTCGGGTAGGTCGGGTCACCAAACTGGAACGTTCCTTTATAGACGAGCTGGTCGACATCATCAAAGATCCGGAACTCGCTCGCGAAGCGTTCGTTGGCTTGCTGAGCTTCCTGATGGACTTGAGTCGATAATAAAAGCGCCTCCTCATATGGAAGACGCTCATAGTTCGGAAAGCTTTCTTTTGGTACGTCGGTAAAACGGACAAAGAGCATACATTCTCCTCCTTTGAAGCGAGACATCGTAACGCAGGCAATAAAAAAAGCCATCCAGTTTGGAATGACGGTCTGTTTGATCGCTTGTTCAATTAGAATTTGATGTTATCGTTGACCATCTCAGCGAGCGTGAAGGCACCCATGACGATGATTAGGCCGACGGCACCGCCGACGAGCCAACCAACTGCTTTCGAACGCCCGCGATCCCCACCAAAGATAAAATAGAATCCACCGACCGCGAAAGCAATCGCTGCCGCGATGACGGCAAGTCCTTGAAAGAACTGGAGTAAGCTGAGTCCTGTCTCATTCAATCCCATCTGTTTTCCTCCTCTCAATCCCGTGACGCGGATGCAGGCGATGTGAAGTTCAGTTTTGAGTCGAGTGCTTCTAAGATCAGTTCCTGGTTCTCTTGGATGACGAGTTGATGTTGGGCGTCGAGCCACTCCTCATAGTCTTTCCCTTGGATCCGGAGCAACTTCTCGGCAAAGGTCTTATTCTGCTTCTGTTCACGTGTCGGCATAGCGTACACTCCTTCCTTGAGGTCGATGCGCAGCAGCACATCCTTAAGGACAGTCGGAGTCAAGCAAGTCGGTGGGTTTGTAGCAGGTTTCCCCACGAACTCTGACATCCGATATCGGACGTCTGTTTAGGGTTTTTCGATGACCCTCAACGAATACGTGACCTGTGGGCGAGTTTTAGGCGACTCTCGCCGAACCATTTCTGCGTATATCCCGCTCATCCGGTCACACATGAGGGACACGCCGGTATGTGATTGGAGTGACTGTCCTTAGCGATATGCTGCTACGGTCATCGATTCCTCTTGTCGTGTTTCGTGTTATTTGATAAGTAAATCTCAACATACGTACATAGGTACCTTACTGATGGACTAGTTTGCGACGGGAGACATGAATCAATTCGTCATCCGGATGCTTCCTTTTTGCGATGACTTGATTCTCCCCAACAACAGTCCGGATCCGGTAATAGAGTTGGGCGATTTCTCGAGTCTCCTTGGTCTCTTTTTCAATGGCGATCCGCCCGTGTAACTGATACGTCTTACCATCGAATGTGCGGACAGAATCCGCGAGCGGGAGTTCTGCTAAATCGAAACGTTCCCGCTTCAGATTTGACCAGTTTTGTTTCTTTTCCATCCTCAAGTCGAATTCATCCCAAGGAATGGATCCAAGTGTCTGTTCACAGGCTGTCGCAAGAATCTGGACATCAAGGATGGAAGGAAGTGAACGATTCCGCTCGTAAGCACTGATGGTTGCCTGCGAAATTTCTCCATACGTCTTTTCTGCTAACTCGACCTGACTCCAACCATGTTCTAGACGTTCATGTCTTAACCATTCTCCGAATCGGTACATACACATGCTCCTCTCCTTTGAGAATTGCTTTATAACAATGTCTTCCTGGTGATAGCTAGAATATAACAGATTATTCTGTTAATTCAACTTATATTTTAATATGTCAACTTTATTACATATGTCGAATAATGACGATACTAGTTGCACCAAGTCTAATTTTATAAAATTAGACTTGGTACGGTGAATATGTATTCAAATTGTAAAATATTTTAATATGTAAAATGATTATTATAACTCAAAATTTAGCTAAGTCATTTCAGGAAAATTGAATGCGAAAATCGTATCAAATTAAGTAACCACATTTATGTTATTTCGCATCTATTGCTAACTTTCATAGAAAAGAGATAATATGGTTTTAAATCCATATTATTAAAATGAAGTAAAATTAATTTCATTTTTTAACTTTTTTTATTTTATTTTCCTTCATATTAAATTGTGAAAGTAGTGATTATTTTGTCTAAATTTAAAAGTTATGAGAAAAAATTAGGATTAAATCGATTGAGTATTACTACTGATGATAAAGATATATTTATAAGTCCAGAAGAAATTTCAGACAGCTGGAAAGATAACTACATAGAAAAAGTATCTAGAGAGAAAGAAGAAATTGGATTAAGAGTACCTCAATTTGGTGCATTATCTGCTATTCGAGCTCATTGGACTACTTCATCCACTCCAGCTACTATTGTTTTACCTACTGGTACCGGCAAATCTGAAACTATTTTTTCTACAATAGTCTCTGAAAGAATTACTTCATCTCTTATTGTTGTTCCCTCAAACTATTTAAGAGAACAGCTTTACGAGGGTGCTAAAAATTTTGGGATTTTACCTGAATTAGAAATGATATCAAAAAAAGCATTACTACCTACAACTTTAATGTATAAATCAAAACCTAAAAAAGAAGACGAAGATTTGTTACTTGAATATATTTTAATGTCTAATATTATTGTTACGACTCCTAGAATGCTAAGTTCTATGTCGCCAAAAATAATGAAACAATTAGTTCAGAAAGTAGATGTAGTGTTCTTTGATGAAGCTCATCATTTAGCAGCAAAAGAGTGGTCATTAGTCAGAGAGATGTTTACAGGAAATAAAATACTACAGTTTACAGCTACTCCATTTAGAAATGACGGAAAAAAGATTGATGGAAAAATCATTTTTAATTACAATCTTTCATTAGCTCAAAATGCCGGATATTTTATGCCTATCGACTTTTATCCTATTAAAGAATTCGACGAGCAAAAATCTGATTTAGAAATTGCAAACATTTCAATTAAACTTTTGGAAAAAGATATAGATGAAGGATTCAATCATATTTTATTAGCTAGAGCAAACACTCAAAAAAGAGCGAATGAACTGTTTAAAGAGATTTATTCGAAGTTTACTCATCTTAATCCGGTTGTAATCCATTCAAATATTCCTGCAGCTGAACGAAAAGAAAAGATGCAATCTATCAAGAACGGTAAATCTAAAATCGTGGTATGCGTTGACATGTTTGGAGAAGGAATAGATATCCCGACGTTAAAAATTGCAGCTATTCATGACAAATACAAATCTTTACCTATAACTCTACAGTTCATTGGTAGATTCGCTAGATCTGGAAAAAAGAAGCTAGGAAACGCTAAATTAGTAACTAATATTGCAATAGACGATTTGAAAGAATCCGTTGAGGAACTCTATCACCAAAACTCTGATTGGAATCAACTTTTAAATATTCATTCAAGCAATGCTATTTCTAAAGAAATTGAAACAGATGAATTTTACAGTAGTTTTAAAAAAGGTCATGTGAAAGATATTGATTTGTCTCAAATAAAACTTAAAATAAGTACTCGCATTTTTAGAAATTTTTCTGCGGAAATTGATATAGATCGTTGGGAAGATGTATTAGATAAAACTAGAACAACAAACTTGATAAATGAACAAGATAATGTTTTTATTTTCATCGAAGAAATTGAATCTAGAGTGCATTGGTCAGATCAAAAAAATATCTTTCAATATGGTTATGATTTCTTTGTTGTTTTTTATGATAAAGAGAAAAAGTTGATTCATATACATGAAACCGATGTCAGTAAAGGGAACAAACTCATCGAAAAAATCTTTAAAGAAACATCCGCTATTAAAGGGGATGTAATTTATCGAAGTTTAAGCGATATCAATCGTTTAATGATTGGAACACTAGGTTTAAAGCAACAACCAAGCGGACGAATAAGTTTTAGAATGTTTACTGGATCTGATATTAAATCTGGAATTAATGAATCAATATCTGCTGGTTCAATTAAATCAAATTTGTTTGGCTATGGATATCAGAATGGAAATAGAATCAGCATTGGTTGTTCTTATAAAGGAAAAGTATGGATGAGATGGGTTGAAAGCATTGGTTTTTGGAAGGAATGGTGCAAATTAATTGGCTCAAAAATATTAGACGATAGTATTAGTACCACTGAAATTTTTGAAAATTCGCTAGTCTCAGAACCAATTAATAAATTTCCTAAGGGTACGCCATATAAAATTTTATTACCTGAATCCATCGAAACATCCAATTCACTGAGTAAGCAATTTTATATTGAAAAAGAAAATAAACATTATCCATTTTTTAATGCTGAATTAAAAAATCCAAAAATTATAAAAGAAAAACTTCAATTTGAACTATGGATAAATGAACGCAAATATGTTTTTGCACAAAGTATCGAAAAAAACTCATTTTCTTTCTCACAAATCGAAGGTGATGAATTATTTATACTTATTAGTCGAACTAAGAAGGTAAGCGCAACAGACTATTTGTTTGATAATGCTCCTGAAATATCATTTATTCAAAATAATGGTGTAGTCGTTGTTGTACAAGAAAATTTAAGCATTACTGTCAATCCTAAAAAAAATATTGAATTAAATCCAAATAAAATAATACCAATCAATTGGATTCAACTTGGTGTCGATATTAAATCTGAATCTCAAGGTATTAACAAAAAACCTGACTCTATTCAGTATGCTACGATTCATAACATTGTAGATCAATCATCAGATGTTATCTTTGATGATGATGGTTCCGGAGAAATAGCAGATGTTGTCTCAATCCAAATTAATCAAAAGATGAAAGATGTAACATTTAATTTATATCACTGCAAATATTCAGATGGAGTTAAACCCGGTGCTAGAGTTAAAGACTTATATGAAGTATGTGGTCAAGCAGAAAAATCGATTATTTGGAACGATAACATCATTGAACTGATTGATCGTATGATTTATCGTGAAAATGCTAGAAGAAAAAGTCATTCAAGTTCTAGATTCGAAAAAGGGGGCTTAAATATATTGAATACCTTAAAAAAAATGATTCAATCAGGCTTTGAAACTCGATTAAATATCTCAATCGTTCAGCCTGGAGTTTCTAGAAGTAAATTAACTGATTCAATGAAACAAGTCATCGTTTCAACAGATTCACACTTAATTGATACCTATGGAATTCAATTTAATTGTTACTTTAGTAATTAATCGATTTTTCTTAGTAGTATAGACAATGAAATTACTTGAAAATAACCTTAATGAATTGTGTCGGTGTCGTGGATATCTTTGCTAGAATCGAAGTATTTTTTGTAGCAGGAATGTTCAAAATAGGAATCGAGGATTGTAATGTATTGATCGAAGTTTATCTAGTATTTATAGATGCAAGAGATTTCACAATCGAATTATTTTAATTCAGATTTTAAAAAAATCTTTAGGTGATAATGTATATTGTGATTTAGAGTGTGTCCGTTGGAAGTTACCTTATTACGAAAGCACTCGAAGCAAACGTGGTGTAGCTTAACCCCATTCTATGTGTTACTAGACAAGTTCAATGAATATTGACATTACTATAACATCATGGAAAAAGCGGATACGATGGAGTATTTAAAGCGGCTGCTAGAAAAAGACTATGCAGTCGGACTCAAGGTAATCCTGGACCTCGTCGTCAACCACACATCGGACCAACATCCCTGGTTCTTAGAGTCGAAAACCTCGATGGACTCCCCGAAACGGGATTATTACATCTGGCACGACCCAATCAATGATGAGGCACCAAACGGCGTTCCTACTTCGCGCCTTCCTGCTGGGAGTACGAGGGGAAGAGTGGACAGTATTATTATCATTCGTTCGCCGTCGAACAACCTGATCTGAATTGGGAGAATGAAGACTTACGGAACGAAATCTATGCGATGATGCGATTCTGGCTCGACAAGGGCATCGATGGTTTCCGGATGGATGTCATCAACCTGCTCGCGAAACGAACAGACTTATCAGACGTCGAGAATCCGTACGACCTCAGTTACCTGGCGAACAATCCCGGCATCCATAGTTATCTTTAAGAGATGCACGAGCAGGTACTCCGTCACTATGACTGTATGACGGTCGGTGAAATCCCGTTCGTGACGCCAGCCGAGGGGGCGCTCTACGTCGACGAGTCACGATGCGAACTCGATACCTTGTTCCACTTCCGGATCGCCGACGAGATGCCGAAATGGGACATGCTTCGCTTCAAGGAAATCCAGCGAGAGTGGTATGAGGGATTGAAGGGACGAGGATGGAACTCACAATTCTTGAACAATCACGATCATACGCGCCAGGTGACACGTTATGGCGACGATAAGACATATCGTGTAGCATCCGCGAAGATGCTCGCGACACTCACGCATACGCTCCTCGGGATGCCGTACATCTATCAAGGGGAGGAAATCGGCATGACCGGTGTCGTATTCGTTTCCATTGATGATTATCAAGATATCGCCATGAAGAATCGCTACAACGAAGAAGTAGCGAAAGGTCGAAATCCACAAGAAGTGTTGTCGAGCTTGCAACCTCTCAGTCGTGATAACTCACGTACGCCGATGCAGTGGAATGATTCGACCGATTCTGGCTTCACGGACGGCGTTCCATGGATGAGGGTCAACCCGAACCATGTCGAGCTGAACGTCGAGACGGACTTACGTCGAGAGGATTCTGTGTTCCGCTACTATCAAGATTTGATCCATCTTCGGAAAACGAATGGTGCACTGGTTTATGGGGACTTCAAGGATTTATTGTCAAAACATCCTGTCATTCATGCGTATGAGCGTCGCCTCGACGAAGATAGGTTCGTGATCGTCTCGAATCACTCGGACGAAGATGTGGTACTTCCGTTATCTCTAGACTTTCGAGGCATGTTCTTACAAAACGTATCGAATGGAACGGATACATTACGACCATACGAAGCTCGAATCTATAAGGCGAAGAATGCATCCTAAGCATTCTTCGCCTTATCAAAATGGACTAAAGCGTATGGTGTTCATCATACGCTTCATTTCTTTTCCTTAAACTTATCGGCACCTGTCGAACAGCACGAAAAAAAAGAAGAGACCAAAGTCCCTTCATTCAATCCGCACCCTCTCGGTCGTCGATGAATCCCTGAAGATGAAATTCATATTCCACACTTCCTGATCCGAAGTAAATACTCCACATACATTCTATGCTCTTCTCACGAAAATGATTTTATTAGTCTGGAAGGAGCAACAGCTTTAGAATGCATGAAACCATGTGTGAGGGTGATTTTGACACTTTCGAGAGCAGGAGGGGAGTAGTGGGGTTAGAGGTCTCTTCTTCGAATTTAAGTATCTGATGTTTTCGGAGAATCTATTCGAAGTTGAGATTCTTCAGGCATGATAGAAGGCAATGGTTTCATGACAAAGAAACACTTTTGAAAAAATTGATGCCCTTGAAGTACTCAAGATGAATGATTCCCCCTTTATGCTGTCATGGGCTTCATTGTTCTTACACTTCAGTTGATAACTTTTCATTCGAACGTTCAACAGAACACTTCGAAACCTCCCGTAAACACACGATTTCCCCAACCTCATAGTCAACATTCTCTAAAATCCCTTGCGAGATATAACAATCCTTTTGATTCACTCTAGTCATCAAATACTCGTTTATTTCATCCATTTTCTTCGGCTTTAGAAACACCCTAGTCATCAAATACGCGAATATACCATCTTTCTTCGTCTCTCTGTTGAAATTTTCCCAACAATACTTTTCCTCATCCAGCCTCTTATGCTGCGCGTATATTTTTTTCCATGACATATTAAGCTCACGTCTATATCTACTATCCATGACTCTATACTTACGATCATCACTCTTTGATAAAAAACTTATCCAGTGTAGAATCGTCTTATTCTTATCTACTTTCCTCGATGGAAGGAGTGAATTTCTAGGGAGAATCGAGCAGATGAATAAGCATTTTTGCTCCTTCAAGCATTCCTCTGAATCATTGATTTTCATCGTAAAAATATCAAAACTTATTTTCTTCCCAGTAATTTTATGTATTTCATCTATTACAAAGGCACGATTACCACTCAAAAATGCTATGTAATCTTCTAAAGCGAAAAATTCACCAACGAAGGTTTTACCCTTCTCCTCCTTATTATAGAGCGTTCTTTCATTATTTTTTAAAAGCTCTAATACGAGACTCTCCATTTCAACAGAGGTCAGTTCCTCCAACTCAAACATCGCTTTAAGGCCATTCAACCATGCATATATCCCACAGGTCGGCCCTATCTGTACTATTGTCATTGATAAAACGCTCCTATTCTGACATAGATTTACTTTCTCAACCAGTCGAAGTGCACTTTTTTCTTTCTACTGTTAGATGCAACCTCTAATCATTATAATAAATTATGTATGTATAAGTATATTTACTCCACAAATCACAGAAATACAGTAGCCCAAATTCATCAATTGACTATCGCACCAGGGATTCTGTCACCTCCGTTATGGTCAGGAGGAATATGAACCTCATCCTAAGACCTGAATTTCCCTACACGTCCGATTTTAAAAACGTATAACCACGGAATTTATACTGAAGCAAGTCGCCCTTTCCGCATGGTCTCAGAGGCGAAACAGGAAGAAGAGTACGCTTAAGAGCGAACTAAGAAGAGTTCACCAGGTGCATTAAAAGAGTCTCAAGGGAGCTCTGTAAAGTCCCACGTAACTTGTGATTGATTCTCACACTTCCAAACCAGGCGATTCAGCCGATATATAACTACAGGATTCATCGAGGAACGAATCCAAACAAAAAAAAGGATGTGATGTAATGGAACGACCAGAATTCACAAGGACTCAGCTCGTCAATCTATTAGAAGACGCGAAAGGTCGTACACTCGGCGAAGTGGACGTGAATAATGTGTTCAAGATGACCGAGACTTCTACGAAAGTGACGGGGATAGCAGGTTCCGTGGTCGAACAATCGTTACTAGGATACGGGGCGAATTCAAGTCCCGATCCCGACATCATCGTCGACGGCGTTGATTTCGAGGTCAAGACCACGGGCTTGCGAAAGCCTCGAAAGCAGTCCTCGAAGGTGAAGCTGGAGGCAAAGGAGCCTCTCACGATAACGGCGGTGAGGGCAGAGGAAATCGATAGAGAATCGTTTCCTGATTCGCATTTCTGGAAGAAAACCCAGAATCTATTGCTCGTCTATTACGAATACGCTTCTCCTAAGACCGTTATTGCATCGAAATATCGTGACTTCCCAGTGGTCGGCTACCATTTCCATACCTTCTCGGAAGAGGAACGCTTGACACTCCAGCACGACTGGGAATTGATCCGCGACTACATAAAGACGTTACGACAGGAGCAACAGGGAGGAGAGCCGGACTATTCCACCCTCTCTTCCGCTTTGCGAAAGCAGCTCACCTACCTTGGCACATCACCGAAGTGGCCGAAACAACCACGATTCCGGATTAAAAGGGCATTCGTCTCGAACATGTACAATAAGTCAGTAGGTAAGACATACGCATCGATTCCAGAGGACATCTCGACGATGGAGGAACTGGAGAATGAGCTCAAGAGGATATCAAAGAAATATGTTGGTCGGACTGCTCGCGAGCTTTGCGAAACGTTCGATATTAAGTATGGCAGGACGGAACCGAAGTCCATGGCGGAGTTGATCATCGTCAGGATGTTGGGGGCGAAGGGCAAGGCGAGTAACATCGACTTCTTGTCGAAGCTCAATCTGTTGATGAAGTCGATACGCCTGACGGAGAAGGGGGCACACGTAGAGGACACGAAGCTCTTCCCGTTGGACCTGACAGAGACGCTGGACGAGGCCGAATATGAAAAATCACTAATCTATTACGAGCTGCGAGATTCACAACTTCTCTTCATGGTGTTCAAGACGGTGAAAGGTCAGAATCGTCTTGACGATGTTTTCCAAGGCTTCAAACATTTCGTCATGCCGGAAGAGTTAATCGAGGAGGATGCTAAGAACACCTGGACGGAGGTCCGTTCCATCATGTCCGAGAACCGCCTAGCAAGCGTGCCGGTCTTCAAAAAGGATGGCACACGAAGGTTGGCCTACAAGACGAGAGTACCCATGGAAGCGACGAACCTTCCCAAGTCGGAGGAATACACGTTCTTCCTGAAGGGCACTGGTAGTGACGCTTCGAAAAAGAACGTTCAAATCAATGGTGTCCGAATCTATCGGCAGAACATCTGGATGAAGGGGGAAGTCGTCGCCTCACTGTTGAACGAAATCTCGTTCATTGGACAGTAATCCACCCAGCGAACTCTCATTTCACAATCTGCATGCCTTAAACATGCACAAAGAGAAGAGAATTACGATTCGCTCAGTGGTGGTCGAACGACTTGAGGACGCCCGGGGAGGGCGTCCTTTTTCATTCCCTCGGTAAGACGTCGTCAGGACCGCTCCACTGCACCCCCTTTCGGAATTGGCGCACCTCATCCTCCCTCGCCTTCGTCACCTTAGG
>NZ_JACSMO010000012.1:0-72008 GCF_018618695.1 Exiguobacterium sp. s127
TTGAATAGATACAGTATATCGATATCTCTGAACACAAAAAACCCCGAATGGGGTCTTTTATCAAGTGTCCACCATTTAGGGTTCAGTTCTATTCTTATAGAACCGGTGTTTTTTTATAAGGGTGATAACGAAAATTGCGATTAACTGTTGTGAGGTAGCTTTATATTTCTAATGCTTACGACGAAGGGTACGAAGCATACGAAGCGTGATAAAATCAGAAAAAGTCTAATACTTCTAATCTAAAATCTATAAAAAAATCGGGAGGGCTTTATGAAATTTAAGTCATAAAAGATGGATTCATTTTGAAAACTTTAAAAATTCAATAAGCTCCCAAGACTAACTGAATTTTGACGTTACTCTTATTTGCTTTACTCTTTATCAAAACGTTGGCTTTTAATGGATGTAACAATCAGATAGCATACTTTCTCGAGATAGTTTAATTAGGTAAAGACTCAATGTACTAGAGTTGACGGTAATAAAGTACTTACGATAAATAAAAGATTCTTTGTTTAATAGCAAACTAACTTATTCTGAAAAGAGGAGCTATCTAATGAATTTAGAGTATCAAATGACTTTCGAAGACTTTATGGCCTTACAAAAGGACTCTCTAAAGCGAATTCATTATCACCAAGCAAGATACAATATTACTTTTGTAGCGCTCTCCATGATTGTATTTTTACTAGGTATGATTGTTTTCACTTTACTGGTGCGGATTTTTCTCGACTTTCTCTCAGAAAATGTAAGGGACATTCTTAAAATCTGCTTGTCTTTTATTCCAGTTATATTATTAAGACCAATTTTAACAAAATACTATGAATTCGTTACAATTCGACAGTTAAGGTCTTCACTTAAAAATGATAAGCGATGGCCGAGAAATGTTTCATTAAACTTTCATACAGCTGGTATTCAAGTAAATTCATCTTATAACGGTATAAATAAAAATACAGACATAGCATGGAAAGAAATTAAAAATGTTGGTGAAGATGATGACCGTTTCTTTTTATACTATGAAAATACGGAAGCGATTATATTACCAAAAAAGAATTCAACATTAACTGAGTCTGAAAGAACGAAACTTGGTGAATTGATGAAGCAGCACTTGAATTATGAATTTAAACTGGAATAAAAATATTAATTTATTTCTGCTTCTCATTAAGTCATAAGAACTCACATATAGTTCTTGTATAGAAAGATGTATATAAATCTATAAAATAAAATAAAATAAAGCCACCAAGTGCGAAGGAACTTCGCTCGGTGGCCATTTTTTGTACAAATGTAATTTATACTCTGTATTTAATACATGTCATTTCGATTGTATTTTGCAATAGGTTTGTGGTTCTTACGCAATGTTAGTGAGGTGATGTTTTCAATACTATGGGAATAGAGTTGAAAAGGACTGATTCCTATGTACGAAATTGAAAAACTGGGTCTGCGTATTCGCATAATAACGATGGAGAAGAACGATCATGAGACTCACCTGATGGTGCATCTTGTTTCGTATTCTCGAACGTAACAGTTTCAAACTTCTTTTCGTGTGCTGCCATTAAAATACGGTAGCGTGTCAAATTGTTTTCATTCTCGATACGATTAAGAATTAAATCACGCATGAGGTGAGAAATTGTGATGTTCTTTGCTTCTGTGTATGTTTGGACCATATGTAGATCCTCTCATTGTGTGCAGAACATAATTGCATAAAGTGTGAACTGTGAGGAGGATATCTGATGACACGTTTCTTTGCTCGAGCTACTCCCAATTGATTTGTTGTTCGTAAGGGCTGACTGATTGTGTAAAAGCAAGGCAAGGTTCGTCTCCGTATAAAATCGAGACGAGCTGTTTGGTATGAAGGAAGTAGAAACTTTTATATGTCTTGAGACAACCGAATCATGTCTGTGCACCGGATACCGTTTTCTACAATCTCCTCTTCGTAGTGCCTCAAGAAGAAATTCAAGTCGACTCCGACGATCCGAAATCCACATTTTTGATAAAGCGCCAACTGACCGATGCTTGAATTTCCTGTTCCGATTTCGATGGTTGTATAGTCCATCGCTTGTGCAGTTTGGATGGCATGTCTTAAAAGACGTTTTCCTATGCCGTTACCTTGATGTCTCGCCTCTACTGCAAGATTTACAATTTCAATCGTTTGCGGTCTTGTCGGGAGAAGCACATACACGCCAATCCGTTGATTCCTAGATTCAGCTATGAAACATCGACCTCTCTTCAAGTATTCATCAACTATTTTCTGAGAAGGGTCTGCTGATAACAAAAGTTCCATCGGAGGGTTCTCATGAACGGACAGTTGACGGATGTTCATATTCATAGACGGATACTCCTCGCGGACTAATTTTGACGTGCTTCCTTTTTTAATTCCTTTAAATTCACTGAGCTGACATGAATCGGTTCGGTTTTTTCTGCCGGATTGAATCTTTCGGCAAGTGTATAGATTCTGCATCGCAGTTCGTCTTCTCCTTCTACTTGGACGGAAGTCAGGTCGAGTCGCCTCTTGCAATCAGCGAGAGGTCTATTTTAACGAAACGGACTAGGATTAGCCTGCTGTTTACAGTAAAATGGAAATAGTAGAAGGGGGAGGTATCGATGGCACAACGCGCGACCGTATTACTCGTCGGGACCGTTCATTTGGACTGTCCTGATAACGGAGACTTGTTTCGTCCGCGCATCTTCGATGTGTTTTCAGACGAACGGCAGCGGGAAATTCAACAGGTCGCCGAAGTCCTGCAAACATTTCGTCCGACAGAAGTCGCGCTAGAGACTTTGCCTGAGCAGGCGAGTGCACTGAATGCCGACTATTCCGCTTACCTCAAGCAAAGCTTTACGCTGACGGCGAATGAACGCCATCAACTCGGGTTTCGAGTAGCGCGCTTGGCAGGTCTGGCCGGTCTGCAGGCTGTGGACTGGAATCAGACGGTAGAAGGTGTCCCGAATCTTGCGGAACTTGAACAGCTCGACTCGGTCGCGTTTGACCGCTTGATGCGTGCCGAACAACAAAAATCCGAGTCACTCGAAGCGGGATTACTTGGGCAGACCTACCTCTCGTTCCTTGAACAACTAAATGACAAACAGGCGGTCGAAGCAAGTCACCGGACGTACCGGCAACTCGCCCGGCTAGATCCGGCGACGCACGTCGGGGCGAGGTGGGTCATCCAGTACTGGTACTACCGCAATCTGTTAATCGCGAACCGGATTCTTGATTTGGCGGAGCCGGGGGAACGGATTCTCGTCCTCTATGGTGCCGCTCATTTACCGTTAATACAACAATTTTTAGACGACAGTGGGGGCGTCGATGTGATGACGTTCCCTGAACTAATTGCGAAGGGGAGTAACGCCGATGTTGTTTCATTATCATCTTTGGACGCCGAACGTTGAGGCGACGGAGCAGTTTTATGAAAAATTAGGGTTTGCGGTCACGCAACGGATTGGAAAAACCGACGGCGCGTTTACCGCGTTTGATCCGCCATTGATATGGGATGACTTTCGGGACGACGGGATTCGCTTTCGAATCATCGAGATGAAACGCGGCGCCATCAACGTCACGTTCGGTCACAGGAAAGCCGTTCGCTTCGACCATCTCGGTTTTCTCGTGACACCCGAACAACGGACACTGCTTCTCGAACGTGCACAACAGATGGGCTGGACCATCCAAGCGAATGACCGGCGGACGTTCATCCAGACCCCGTACGCCTGTCGGATTGAACTGCAGACGCATCACGATGCGATTTTATCGAACGGTCCTCATCTGAAACGGCTTGAACTGGCGACGAAACAAGTCGGCTTTGAACAGGAGTTGAAGCGGTTGTTCGGCCATGCAATCGATGAAGTGACGACGGTGCCTGGTGATCATACCGTCTTACAGCAAGTCGTCTTTACGGGGGAAAACATCGAAGCCGTCGATCCGAACGGCGTGTCTGTCAGACAAACACGGTCACCAGTCGTAGCTGACAAACACTTTTAACGGTTTTGCACCTGCCTGTAAAGCCTCGAAACATGGAATCAAGTCCGACCAATCGACCGACTGCTCAAACAGCTTGAACAAGGCAGGCGTCTTTCGGGCGACCGGCAAAAACCAGTCCGCATGGGCGCGGTAATCGAGCCCGTCACTCGATCCGACGATCCGTAACTCTTTTGCATAGAAGCTTGGGCAGAGCGACAAGACGTCGTAATTGCCGTCAGAGAGAATGCAGAGCTGACCATGGGGGACGAGTGCCTCCTGAAGATGCGCAAACGCGGTTTGCCGTCCCGAACATTCGAGGGCAGCGGCATAGGTATTCAGCTCGAGGTCGTTTCCGGACGTAACCGTGCGGGTTGCCCCGAGCTGTTTTGCGAGTGCATGTCGCATTTCGTCCGGGTCGACGGCGTCAATGCGCGAGAGACCGAAGTAGTGACGTAGGTAAAAGACGGTCAATAACCCGATCGTCCCGAGCCCGGTCACGGCGACGGCATCCGACGGACGGGGATTAAGTTTATGGACGCCTTTTGCGGCGTCACACGATAAAATCGTCAACAAGGCGAGTTGCGGCGGCAGGTCGCGCGGGACGGGAATGACTTTTGCTGCGCGGACGGTGGCGATGTCGTGATGACCGTAAAAAGCGACGACGCGGTCACCGACACGGATGTCTGAGACATCCTCTCCGATTGCCAGCACTTCCCCGTAACTCTCGTATCCCGTTTCCTTCGGATAGGTCGGGGCGAGGTCTGACCGGTCAGTCGCCATGACTTGCGGCAATTCCGCGCCGATGCTGATTGCTCCATGTAATGTCTGGATGAGTAGTTCATCTGCTTGCAAGGGCGCTAGGGGTTGCTCGACCCACTGGAGCGTCCGGGGGGCCGTCAATTGCAGTCTGTGTGGCATGCGTTCAGTTCCTCCGTTTTCTTAACATGAATATCCTGATAATGGAATTATAACATGAAGGTAAATCAGTATATGACAATTTTGTAAGGTTGAAAGAAACATCGATTGCCCGATTTTCAAAGTGTTTTCTGCTATGCTGAAAAGGTAGAGCGGAGCTCACGAGTATCTAAAAAGGAAGTGGCGAACATCGAGCAGATTGAGATGTCGATCCATCGTGGATTAGTGGAATTAAAAATGTTAGATAAACGGATTAAAAAAGGTCAGCTTGGTCACTTTATCGGATTGCATACGGGAGACAAACCGCCTGTCGGTTTTCCGAACGTCGAACAGTTCGCGACGGAAGCGGCGGCAAATCTCCAGTCGATTCGCGCATTGATTGAGCGTCGAAATCAAATCAAAGCAGCGATTACCGCATCGAATGCCGTGACGCGTGTCCGAATCGCCGGGACCGAGATGACGGTCGCGGAAGCGATTGATCGTCGCGATACGGGTCTTGACTACGATCGCCAATTGTTACAAACGCTCAAAACACAACTGCATGAAGTGGAGCAGACGATTGAACAGGAACGTATCGAGATCGAGCGGCGTGCAGAAAATCATATCGAAGCGACATACGGTGCGCGTGAAAAAGGGGACGCGGAAGAAATTGAAAAAACGCGTCGTCTGTTCATCCAACGATTAGAACCGAAATTGATTGACCCCTCCGGTC
Organism: Exiguobacterium sp. s127; assembly: GCF_018618695.1. Classification (NCBI taxonomy): domain Bacteria; kingdom Bacillati; phylum Bacillota; class Bacilli; order Caryophanales; genus Exiguobacterium; species Exiguobacterium sp. s127. Next base: position 5,574 of record NZ_JACSMO010000012.1, read on the forward strand.
TTCGGCAAGTCATTCAACAGTTAGACGAGTCAATCGACGCATTTGATGCCGAAGTCGATTTCAGTCTATCTGAAAGTAATACACTTACGAAAATATTAATCTAAACCTACCGTCCTGTTTGTCTGATGATTTCATAACCGAACACGCGTCGTCCGTGCGATAACGGACATCTTCTAATCGGTTGACCGATTAGCATCCAAGATGGTCCTTGCGACCGTCCGGTCAAAGCTGAATGTTCAACGATCAATGGACAACGCTGACGCTTCAACACTCAGACAGATTACTGTTCAAACATCAACGGTCACCGTTCGATTAAATCCATGAGAAAACGGGAAAAGAGAGGGGATGTTCGTTGCCTCTGAAGTCACCGCATGGCTGGGCAGACAGGACGTTTCATCGTTTTGCATGACGCCCCTTCTTTCTTCAGAAAAAGAAGGGGCATTTTTTTAAATCAAATCGAGAAAGGATGATTTAAATGGAATCCCTCACAAAACGAAGAATCGGAGCGGCTGTCGTTAACTTGATGGTGAACGCTGTCATTGTAAATGTCCTTGAAGAAACAGTTCTCAAACGGGTCAAACGTCCCGTCATCCGTGGCATCGTCACCCAGTCCGTCGTCGATGTCGTCATGGAAACGGTTCAATTACGCTTGACGGATGGCCGAACGGTCGGCAGTCGTGTTATGGGACTTCGTGTCGTCAGTCAAGACGACCAACCGTTGAAAACGACACAAATCCTTAAACGGATTGCTTACCGTGAAGTATTCACAGCAGGGAAATTCTTTAAGGACCGTCAGCGTTATCTAGAGGATGCCTCCGTTTTACCGGAAGATGAGTTTGCGAAAACACGTGTCATTCGTGAAGGACGGTAAAATCGCTTGTTTCATTGATCCATGTACGCTATAACCCGTATCGCGCTTAGTCTGTTGAAGCGATGCGGGATTTGTTCGTGTCTTGAGCAGACTGTAGAGATCACAAGAACGCAGAGGAGGTGAATGGCCAATGAATCCTTTCATGACGATCGAAGACATTAATGACGCGAATCTGGCCGCGGTTCTCGGATTAAAAGTCGCAGCCGCGCAGCGCGCATATATCGAAACGAACGCGCAGTCGCTTCAGGAAGCGATGAACGATCACGACCACGGTTGGCGTTGTTATGCCTTATGCGAAAACAGGCAGCCGGTCGGGTTCATGATGATTGGTGCGGAAAACCGGACGGACAAGTACATCTGGCTTGACCGGTTCATGATCGGTCAGCAGTATCAAGGACAAGGGCTAGGAACGCAGTTTTTAAAACGAGCAATCGGTTTCATCGAAGACCATTTCGAAGTCGATGAAATCGTGTTGAGCTTACACACAGAAAATACGCATGCCAAGTATTTTTACGGGCAAGCGGGCTTTACTGATATCAAACGGATCGATGAAACGAACGGCGAAGAAATTTGGGTCTATCGTCTGACGTGATATCCGCGATTCGTTCATCTGTATGGTGTAAGCCTTGGGCATCTGTCGAACCTTCTCGCTGTCCGCGCGGCAACCGTCCCTGCTACACTAGAAAAAACGACCAAAAAGGTGAGGTGGAGTGGTGTGGCAGTCATTGAATTTAAGGATGTCCAGTACAAATCGATACTCAAAGGGATCTCCGGGACGTTTCGGGAAGGAAAAATCACGACGCTCGTCGGACCGAGCGGTGCCGGGAAAACGACGTGTCTGAAACAAATCAACGGATTACTTTCCCCGGACGCCGGGACGATTTATTTTAAGGGGACCGATTTAAAAGACATCGATATGATGGAGCTTCGAAAAAAGATTGGCATGGCCTTTCAAAGTGCCCCGATGATTGCGGGGACCGTGTACGACAATTTGAATCTTCCGAAAGCGATCTTCAATCAGACATTGGAACAGGAAGAGGCAAAACGTCTGTTGGAGCGGGTCGACTTGAAAGAGGTCCCGTTGACACAAAACGTCAAGGAACTGTCGGGTGGCGAAAAAAGCCGCATCGCGATCGCGCGGACACTCGTCAACCGACCGGATATCCTGCTGCTCGACGAGATCACGGCCAGTCTCGATTACCGGATGGTCAAGGAAATCGAGGCGCTCGTCCAAAAGGTTCAACGGGAATTCAACGTGACGGTGATCTGGATTACGCATGATCTCGAACAGGCGCGCCGTGTCAGTGATGACATGTGGTTCTTAAAAGACGGGCAATTGATTGAACAGGGAACGATTGAATTGATTGAGGGCTCGGATAATCCCGCCATCGAAGCGTTCGTCAAGGGGGTCGACCAATGAGTTACGTGCAACTCGCTTCCGCCTTAGTCTTTATCTTGATTCCGTTAGTGCTGACATATACGTTAAAGCTTGGACTTGGCAACGATATTTTGATAGCGACGGTCCGGTCGATCGTCCAGTTGTTGGTTGTCGGCTACATCTTGACGTTCGTTTTCGAAAGTGACAGTAAAATTTACATCGGGTTGATGATTCTGTTGATGATTGTCGCGGCAACGCTCAACATCATCAAAAAAGGTGACGGAATTCCCGGGATTACGGGCATTATTTTACTGACGTTAGTCAGTGTCGAAGTCTTGACGATGGGCATCATGCTCGGTCTTCAAATCATTCCGTTCGAAGCGCAGGAAGTCATTCCGATCAGCGGGATGGTGATCGGCAACTGTATGATTTTGTCGCTCCTGTTCCTGAATAAGTTCAAGGATGAGGTCGAGCGGGGCGATGAAGTCATCGAGCTGATTTTAGCGCTCGGGGGTACTCCGAAAACAGCGATCGACCGAAGTTTGAAAAGCGCCATCAAGACGAGTATGATTCCGACGATCGAGGCGCAGAAAACGATGGGACTCGTCCAGCTTCCCGGCATGATGAGCGGTTTGATCATCGGTGGGGCCGATCCGATGAAAGCTGTCATGTACCAGTTATTAATCCTGTTCCTGATTTTGACGAATGCTGCCGTGTCTTCCGTCATGGTCGGCTACCTGTCCTACCGGAAACTGTTTAATCAAAAAGCCCAGTTCCTTGGGTTGACCAATCGAAACGACTGAGCTACCCTAGAAAAATACGTCATGACGCTAACAGATTTCGGGAGTTTCCGAAGTCTGTTTTTGTTTACTAACATAAAGAAGCATCAAACTGAAAATGAAACAGCGACGTGCTCCTAAAAGGGATGTGAAGAAGAAGTGATGACGATTGAACAAGTAATGGCGATGTTACCGGTTGAGGAAGAAGAAATACGATTGACAGATGTCGATGGATTGCCACGTTATGCATGTGTTCATCCGGTTGATCTGTTTGAGGAATCACAAGCGATTTTTCGGAGTATCATTGAAGTCGAACACCATCAAGCGGATCGATTAAAATCATGGTACATTATCGGATACGAAGACATGGATGGGGACCTGTTATGTGTGGATCTCGTAACGAGCGAAGTGATGGTCGTCGGTCATGAAACACTGGAACGCGAAGAAGTCGTCGCTCCGTCCTTGACTCAATTTTTGCAAGGATGACGTCTGATTCGTATGCAACATAAGAAAACGAAAAAGGTCACCGGACGTCATCGTCCAGTGACCTTTTCGTTCGCCGACTAACGGATTATGCCATTATTGACGGATAAAGCCACCTTCCGAATGCAGAACTTGCCCGGTGATCCAGGCACCTTCGTCACTAACGAGAAATGAAATCAAGCGGGCGACGTCGTTTGGTGCCCCGATGCGGCCAAAGGGAAATTTCGGTAGCAGGGCGGAGCGGATCTCATCCGTCATCCAAGTCGAGTCGGTCGGACCGGGGTTGATGGCGTTGACCGTCACGCCGAACGGGGCAACTTCCTGCGCGAGCGTCTGCGTAAAAGCAGAAATCGCACCTTTCGTCGCGACATAAGCAAGTTCACCCGGCATCGGTCCGCGTTCCTGGCCGGATGTCATGTTGATGATCCGTCCTGAGGATAACGGTGACGCTTGCAGGTGGCGGGCGAACTCGACCGATAACAGTAACGTCGACCGGATATTGACCGCATAGTGGGCGTCGAGCGCTACGGCGTCAAGTGACAAGTAGTCAGTTTGCGTCGAGTGAGCGGCGTTGTTGATTAAAATCGACGGTTGGCCGAGCGTCCCAACGACGGTTTGATGGACAGTTGCCGCCGCCGCCGGATTGGCTAAGTCAATCCGGAATCCTCTTGCCCGGACACCGAATGTTGCTAACTCCGCTTCAAATGATGGGATCCAGTCGGCTTCCGCTTGCCAGGCGGTGAAAAAAATCTCGATGCCTCGTGCGGCAAGCGTCCGACAGATCGCTGCCCCGATATCCCGTTCGTGACTGGCACCGGTCACGAGTGCGATTTGTCGTTGTTCAGTCATGCTGCATCTCCTCCTTGAATTCCATCCATTAACATATTTTAACTCATTTAGATAATCCTTACTATCGTAATCGTGCTAGTGTACACTAAAACCAGGATTAACGAGCGGGTATTAAAAGGAGGCAAGAATGACGATGGGTGAAATGTTGTTATTGTATGGATTATTGACGATTGGAATGGTCATCCGCTTCCTCTTAACCGGCATGTTCAGTTGGCTGGAATTTGGTCTGATTTCGCTGCTTCTGCTCGCAGCACTTGGTGGCGCGCTTCTCGATTACTGGCAAATCAGACGCGACATGCGGTACGTGGGACGCGCGAAGACGATAGCGACACGTTGCGTCGAACGGACGACACGGCGACCGAAATACGTGCTGGAAGGTGCACAGCAGATTGGATCCTATCGACGGAGCTATCCAAAAGGATGGCAATTTTTGTTTGTTCAGCTCTCGGCAAAGCTGCGGGGGTGGTTCTTGAATCTGAACTTCAGTTTTTCCGACCGTACGTTTTCTTACGTCGAACAACGGAGTTCTCTTCTAGCGCGGAATCAAAAGTGGCTCGTCTACGAAAACGGTGAAGTCGTAGGCACGGTCCGGACCGACGCGTCACTGAAACGGATGAGTACGTTTAAAGAAGTCATGCTCCTGTCCTATCAAGACGTCGAGTACGAAGTCACGTCCTCGACGTTATCCTCGAAGATTAAAGTCTGGCGAGGGACTGAGGTGATTGCGACGAGTAAAGCGAACTTGCGGTCCGACGTAACGTTTAAAGTCAAGGAGCAGCAAAATCAGTCCCTGATCTTGTCGGTGCTCGTATTGTTCCATTATCATTTTCAATCGTAAGTCGAAAGAAATGAGTGTTCATGAAGCGCGTAATCATTCATTGGTGTATGATTTAGGAACACTTCAGTGAAAGACGGGAGGCATCGAGATGGATAAAACAGATGGCTGGATCATCGTCAGCGTATTGGTCGGATTGTATTTCGGGTTATTCGCTAAACCGAAACGCGTGACTGGAAAAAAAGCAAAGTGACAAAAAACCATGGAGGTCGTCCTCCATGGTTTTTTGTCAGGTGCACATCAGGGCTCACGTTGCTACGTTCTTTTTATATAGCAGAGGTCCATTATCGTGCTTTTTTTGAAACACTGCCGTCCACAGTCCAGTACGACCGAAAGTCGTCGCGGACGCCGGCATCATCGGCATCGGTCTGATTTCAATCACGTCGAAGTCAGCAAAAATCAACCGTAACTTCTCTTCCGTGAATCCTAATCCACCGTTTAAGCTGCGTGTCCGGTACACTTCCCAGTCGGAGATGTCGGATCCGCCGAGCTCACCGCCTTCGATAAAACAAGTCAGGGCGAAATGTCCGCCATGCTTTAAGGAATCGGTGACGAGCGTAAGATAATCGCGTCGGCGGTGCGGAGCGATATGGTGGAAGCAACCGGAATCGTAAACGATGTCATACGCCTCTTTAGCAAGGGGGAAATCAAAGATGTTCCGTTCGATGAAGTCGACGTCGAGCTGCTCCTCCTGCGCCCGTTCGCGCGCCCAGGCAAGCGACTGACGTGATAAATCGACAGCGGTCACGGTACATCCCTGTCTTGCAAAATACAGCGCGTTACGCCCCGGGCCGCAACCGAGCTCCAAAACGTGACCCGGTGCGATGATACCGCGTTCAAAATAACGGACGAGATTTTCGTCCGGCTTGTTGACGAAAAAAGGAATCCGTTTGTCACGGTCGGCGTAAAAATCATTCCAAAATGCGGTCGGTTCACGCAGTAAATCGTCAAGCATGTCAAGTAAATCATCGTGCGTTTGAATCATTTCTTTCATCTGTCGACCTACTTTCAAACAGGGTATGAATTGCTTTTCATCTATCCTGATTATACCAAAAAATGTATGACGAAAACGGATGAATTCTCCTGTTTCAGTAGTCGAGTTATGAAGTGAATCAGGAAAAACGTTACCGTATTTCATCGTTCATAAGATACGTTACCGCTTCATCTATCTGCGTCACCCGGTATTACGGTGTGACTCGAACATCCGGCGTTTATAAATATCGGCGACTGTGTTCAGAAAAGCCTCCGGCAGCTTTTTCGGAAAATACGATTTGCAATAAAAGTAATCATACCCGCGCTTTAAGTCGTCCCACTGTGAGCACGGTTCTGTCTGACGGAACCGTGCGACGTCGATGATCCGTGTCCCGTCTTTCGTCAGCATGATGTTGCGCAAGTGGATGTCGGACGGGTTTAAGCCGACGGAGCGTGCGTCCGCTAAAGCTTGATCGACAGAGCGGATGACGTCCCGGGGAATCAACGTCCCGTTGACGAGACAGTCGAACAACGTCTGTCCCTCGATGTATTCGATGACGAGGTAATCCGCCCCGTAGGCGTATTGTTTGGCGTACGTCGAAAACGACGACAATTGCTCATAAATCGCTCCTTCAAGGACGGCAAGATGACGATGGCTAGGGAAAAATTTTTTGATGACGCGGTCCGTTCCTTGAATCCGAAAGACGAAGGCACTTCGTCCCGTACCAATCCAGTCTAACTCAGGTGGTTGACCGGTAATCAGTTGCGTTTGTCCGTTTGACTCGATGGTGATGGCTGTCGCCAGTTCTTGATCTGTTTTCACGTGTGGTCCATCCTTTCTCCGTTACATTGATTATATAATTTATACGTTCAAATGACCACAAAGGTTTCAGGAGATGTTCCTGTATGAATGTTTTGAACATTTTGTGATATGCTAAAAAACGTAGACCATTACATATTTTAAGGGGGATTTTAGAATGAATACGTTACAACAGTGGCGCGACCATTTCGACGCACTTGGTGCCTATGAGGAAGCAGTCGCTTTACTCTACTGGGACATGCGGACATACATGCCGGAACAATCAGCGCCGAACCGCTCGAAATCACTCGGTTTCTTATCGACGGAAAGTTTCCGTCGCCGGACAGGGGAACAGTACCAGTCCTTGTTAGGCGCGATGGGGCAAGAATCGTTGACGGGACTCGATGCGATCTCGTATGAGAAAGCGAAACAGGCATTTGATCGGGACTCAAAAATTCCGGAAGCGGAATATCAAGCCTTTGTGACATTGATTTCGGAAGCGGAAAGTGTTTGGGAAAAAGCGAAGGATGCGAATGACTGGGCGATGTTCGAACCATTCTTAGAAAAAATCGTCGCGACAGAACGTAAATTCGTCGAGTACTGGGGATACGAAAATCACCCATACGACGCATTGCTCCATGACTATGAGCCAGGAATGACGGTCGCTCAGCTCGATCCATTGTTCGCGGAGCTCCGTCAAGCAATCATCACGTTGCTCACCGATCTTGATGGGAAAACATTCCCGAAACTCGATTGGTCAGCAGACCGGGAGACACAAATTAAGCTCAATCACGAGTGGTTGAACGATATCGGTTATGATTTTACAGCCGGTCGCTTGGACGAGACGGTTCATCCGTTCCAAACGACAATCAATCGCAAAGATGCCCGTGTCACGACGAAATATGATGAAGCGGATTACCGGAACTCTGTTTTCGGGACGATGCACGAAGCCGGTCACGCGACGTACGAACAAGGCATCGATCCGGAACTCGACTCCCTTGGTCTCGGTGAAGGGGCATCGATGGGGATTCATGAATCACAATCATTGTTTTTTGAGAACTTCATCGGACGCAACCGTGGTTTCCTCGAAGCACGTTATACAGGGTTGCAAGCTGCGATTCCTTCATTGACGGACGTTCCATTCGAAACATTTTATGCTGCCGTTAACGAAGTCAAACCATCGTTGATCCGGATTGAGGCGGATGAACTGACATACGCGATGCATATCATTATCCGCTACGAACTTGAAAAACGTCTCATCACGGGTGAACTCGAAGTCAAGGCACTGCCAAAGGAATGGAACCGCCTTTATAAAGAATACCTTGGAGTCGATGTCCCATCGAACGCACAAGGTGTCTTACAAGACGTTCACTGGTCAGGTGGTTCGTTCGGTTACTTCCCGAGCTATGCGCTCGGACTCGTCTACAGTGCCCAGTTGAACGAAGCGATGCGTCGGGATGTTAAAGACATCGACGAACTGATTGCAAGCGGTTCGTTTACACCGATCAAAAATTGGTTAAAGGAAAATATCCACCAACACGGAAAAGCGAAGACGCCGGCCGAATTGATTGAAGCAGCGACCGGGCAATCGATTACGGTCCAACCGTTGATTGATTACTTGACGAAGAAATATACACGCGTCGTCGAAACGCTGTGATGCAATGGTTTGCCCACCGCGGCGCAAGTGACGCGTTTCCGGAAAATACGCTCGAGGCGTTCAAAGCAGCCTTACCGGACGTCGATGGCATCGAATTCGATGTCCATTTCTCAAAAGACGGCGTCGGAATCGTCATTCATGACGAAACGGTCGACCGGACGACGGACGGAACAGGGCGTGTCGTTGATCTTACGCTTGCAGAACTCAAACAATTGAATGCGGGAGCGCGCTTTAAAGGTACGGGACCGCAGCGTGCGATGATTCCGACACTTGACGAAGTCTTAGAGCTCGTGGCGCCAACGCAAATCGTCCTCAACATCGAACTGAAGACGGATACAATCCGTTATGAAGGTCTCGAGGCCTACGTCGTCGAACGGTGCCGTGCCCATCAGCTTGCACCAAATCGATTAATCTTCAGTTCCTTCAATCATTACTCGATTGATACGATTCGTCAGCTTGATCCGTCGCTCGAGACAGCACTGCTCTATCCGTATCCCTTGTTTCACCCGGAGCAACAAGCGAAGCAGCTCGGGGCGAAGGGCATTCATCCGGATTATCGTCGCGTGACGGCAGAAGACGTCGCACTGGCTCACGCAGCAGGAATCTCCGTCCGCGTCTATACTCCGAAATCGGCAGAGGATGTCGAACAGATGGAGGCAATCGGCATTGATGCCGTCATCGTCAATGATCCAAAAGGATTCAAAGCGCGCCTGTCGATCGACTAAGGAGGAAGCGTCATGCGGAAGGGGTATGTGTTGACTATCATAGCTTCACTGATTGCGCTTGGCATCGGTCTCGAGATTGGTTTTCAAAAAATACCACAACCGCAACCGAAACAAGTTGCACAGTCAGCGACACGACCGGATGACTTCCAAGCAGGACTTCAAGACGCAAAAACCGAATTAGAGACCGTACAACGTTTTTCTTTAAAAAGTACGATTGAACATGACCTGAAAAGCGAGACGTGGATTTATGCGACACCGACACCGGAACGTATTGCCGTCGACTGGTACTACGTCGCAAGCTATCCGGAACAACGTGTCCAGATGACCCGAAATGATGTCGCGCGCATCATTGAATACGATCGGTATCTCGTCGTCATCCGTTCGATTTACGGGATCGTCGACGATAGCGAACTCGAACAATTCGCGCTGCGTGTTTCGGGGTATTTCATGACTAGGCAACAACAAAAGGAGGATGACGATGTCAGGTAAAATCATTCTATTGATTGGTGGATCGGGCAGCGGGAAGTCGTCCTTAATCAAACGATTACGACACGAGTATGAACATGTCCGGTTCATTCCCTCCGTGACGACACGACCGAAACGCCCGACCGAACAAGATGGGGAAAGTTATCATTTCGTCGACGTAAAAACGTTCCAACAATTGATTCAAGAGACGGGGTTCATCGAGTACGCCCATGTCCACCGGGCGTGGTACGGAACACCCCGACAAGCGTATGAGGACGTCCTGACGACGAACGGCATCGTCATCAAAGACATCGATCCGAAAGGTGCGGCAGCATTCAAGGAATTGTTCGAAGACCGTGTCATCACGATTTTCGTGTCCGTTCCACCTGATCTGATGAAAGAACGTCTGTTGATGCGCGGGGATACACCGGAGTTCGAAGCACGGCTCATCGATTACTCGGAAGCTTGGAAAGACCGGGACCACTATGATTATATGATTGAAAACATTGATTTTGAACAGGCCTACGCGGAGTTACTCGGGATCATCTCGGAGTATATCCCAGGACAGCCATCATCGTAAAAAAGCAGGGAGGCACGGGCTTCCCTGCTTTTGTTTTGAGGTAAAGATAAAAGTGTCAACACCAAAATTAATAGACGAGCGATGGATTGGATTAACCATCTACATCGATCGTCTTTTTTGTGTCACTATTTTACAGTTGGTGGAAATTAGTGATTCCCGTGAAAAGCGAAGGGGAGCACGTAAGATGAATCGAGAAGCGCTTGAATCAGTTGACGCGATGCGCTAGCCGGAACAGATGCTGTTGAAGAAACCCGTCGAACGGAAACCGTCCCTCGGTCACGTGTTTAATCAAGTCCGTCAAGGCAGCTTCCGCTTGTTCAATCAGTCGGGCAGGATAGGCGAACGTCCGTTGATTGACGAGGAACTCGTCTCGGTCGACGACCTGCCAGGTACCTGCTTGATTGCGGACATAATCGAGGTCGAGGTCGACGAAGGAAAGGGTATCCCCGTCGAGCCGTGGGGGCAGGCAGACGTTGCAGTGATAGGAGGCACCGTGTGCATCGAAGTCGATATTGACCGTAAACGGCGCATTCAGGGGATAAAACTCAAGCGACTGTGTCGCGTAGGTAAAGGTCTGTCCCCGTGTGTGATGGACCAGTCTTCTGCCTGCTTGTCCATGGACGAGCACGTAGTCGTCTGTTTTTATCAGCATGTTGCCAGTCCACTCGTAATGGGGGCGGTCGGGATACTTATAGGCAATGATCGTCAGGACTGACGGTTGTGCCTCTGCTGGTCGTTTCATGAACAAGCTCCTTTCGCGCTAAAAGAGGAAGAGAAGGAATCATTGAACGGTTAAGTGGGCAGTCGGTTACGTCTTTGAGACGTCATGTAAATGGTCGCGGTAATAACGGAGGGCTTGTCTGTAAGTATGGACGTCGGAGTCCGGCGTCATCGTCGTGATGACGTCAAGTAACTGTTGCATCGCTTCCTCATGCTGCTTGAGATTAAACAGCGTCAAGGCTAAAAACGTTTTCAGTCCCGTGCTGTCGGGGAAACGAGCTAAGCCTTCCGTAAAGGTGTCATGCGCAGCAGCGTATTGTCCGAGCGCCCGGTATGTACTGCCGAGCCCGATGAAGGCGTCCGTCAAAAACCGTGTGTCGAGGCCGTTTGCGATCGCAAACTCATAATGCGGAACGGCAGCCTGCTCCTCGCCGAGGTTATCGAAGCACCAGGCCATCTGGAAATGGTAGTAAGGGTTCGTACGATCGGTCTCTAACAGCTCGCGCATCATCTGTTTTGCTTGCTCGTACTGTTTCGACTGACGGAGCGTCGTCACCTGCTCTAAAGTAGCATGCGTCATCTCATCATCCTCCAATTCGGTTGCTAGTACAAAAACCCCTCCAGCTCGGTCAGCTAGAGGGGGAAATGTTAATCCTGTTGCTCGAGTTTCGTCAAGAGTGTCCGGAACGTATCAAGTTCTGCATCTGAAAACGCGGAGAAAACGTCCGACAGGTACTCCATCTTCATTGCTTCAAGTTTCCCGTACAGTTCAATTCCGTCCGGTGTTGCCCGGAGCTCGACGACACGGCGGTCGAGTTCACTGCGTTCGCGTGAAATCAAGCCTTTTTTTGTCAATTCGTCAGCAAGTGCAGTAATCATACTTGCAGAGAACTGGAATTCATTCGACAGGGCGGATGCGATTTGTGGACTTTGCCCGCAAAGCGACTTCAAAATGAAGAATTCATTCCGTGTCAAATAGGTCGTGAACATGCTGCGAACATCTTTTTTGATGGCGCGGTAGTTCATGCGGAGTCCTTTTTCTGTATCGACGATCAATTGATCGCGTTGTGCTACTTCGATTGTCGTTGCCATGTTTAGCTTCACTCTTTCCATACGATAGTTTCGTTACCCGCCATTTAGTATAGTGAAAAATTTTAGTTTAATCAATATTTTTCTCTTGAATCATCTCATCATGCGACGGCTGAACTTTTGTAATGATTTCCGTGACGTTCCGAAGTTCCGGATAGAAACGACGGAAAAAGTAATCGATCCGGTGCGTGTCGTTCCCGGCGATCGTCACGGCCATACAGATGTAGGCGATACCGATGCCTTGGCGCGGCAAAAAAGGATTCGGCATGACTTGAGCGCATTTTAAGGCGAGTGTGCTATGACTCGAGACGGCATCGATTAGTTCACCGTAATTGCGGATGTCGACGTAATGGAACATCCGGATCAACTCATTAATCAGTTGCTGGTCGGAATCGAGCATCATTTGTGACGTGACAAGTCGCTTGTCGAGCTCGCTGATGACAGGGGAGTGGTCAATGAAATAGTTTAAGTTATCGGACGTGATCCGGACTTTATACGGGTCCGATAAGATCTGTTGGACGGTCTCACCCTCGAATTGTTTGAGTTGCTTTTTGATGTTGACGAATTCTTGATCGGCGATCTCAAGCAGTCCGGCGACGCGGCTGAAACTGCGCCGGACTTCTGCCGGGACGCTGTTCGGATTTTTATACCCTAAGTCATGTTCAATCTCTGCCCAGGCGTGTTGCAAAATCGAACGGATTTGAATTTCTGCCGTATGTGACTTGAAGCGACCGTATTCACTTAAGGCCAGGCGTTGTTCACTCAGGGCGGCGACAAAGTGGACAGACAAGTAGCCGAACTCCGTCGTATCGAGCAACGTCGATTTATCGACCGATTGATCGCGGTCGATCGAAAATTCATTTTCAATGATACGGGCAGCTTCCCGGACGTCGTCGTGGAAATAGGTGACGATCCGGATTCCCGTCAAATCGTGGACGTCCTTGAGCGATCGGTATTTGTTCGGTTGCCGTAAGACTTTTTGGTAGAGGCTTTCCGAATCCTTCGTCCGTGAGACGATCGAATGGTATTTGATTCCGGCCGCGTCGAGCAGCTCGGATAATAAAATTTTTAGTTTATCTGCGAACGCGTCATAATCTTCCTTATCATTGACGTATTCGAGCATCATCGTATTCAAGTCTTGTGCGTGCAAGCGAATCACCTTCCCCATCGTGGTATTATCTAGCTGTATTGTATCATTCGTATTCCGTAGACGCACGAAATGACCTTGTTTCAAGCGGGACCAATCGTGGGAAAAGAACAGTAGAACATGCTTAGGAGGGGTGCACAAGATGGAAATACTAGACGCGCGTGCGTTACCAGCGGATCACTCGGACATACTTCATGTCACGCCATCTTCGATTTACTTCAGACGAAAAGTCAATGCCGAACAGTACCATATCAGCCGGTTCGACCTCGAGGATCAAGAACAAGTTGATTTGTCGCAAGACGTTTTGACGGATCACGGACCGACCCGTCCGTTCGTCAAACACCAGAAAGTCTATTGCTTGAACGAACACGACCGGGCGAACGGGGGAGCGACGGAGTTATTGACGATTGATCTCTTATCCGGGAAGACGGAACAGGTCGCGACGTTCAACGTCCCGGGTGATTTGTCACTGTACTGGGTCCTCAATGAACGCTACATGGTACTGCTCCACGTCGACCGTGTGACGTCTGCCTTTTTATATGACACGAAGACGAAGCAACAACACTTGATCCATGACAAGCGGCTGTACGGGATGACGGAAAATTACCGGGAACTGTACTTTTTCCTCGTCACACTCCAAGACGTCGATTATATCGTCTGCAACACGCGCCTCGACGAATTTTCCTTTTATGATGCCCTCGAAAGCGGCTTGATTTCTCCGGAAGATCCAATTGATCACTCGGAAGGGTTATTAATCGCTTCACTTGAGACGATCGTTTCGGAAATCGAACTAGGGACAGAAGTCCTGTCCTTCAAGACACTCTTACGCCTTGACGGGGAAGGGGATACGGTGCAGTACCTCGGGGAACAAGCCGGATTTTTGATTTTCAGTGCCTATACGGACCGTTTGAACGAAGAAGTGTTTTATCAAATCCGTGACGAAACGGACGTGACGGAGCTTGAACGGATCCGCTGGAGTGATTATGAAGCATTTGATTTTACGTATGATGACGTCGAATCGACGATCTTTATCGTCAACGACCGGTCGGAGCAACACCATGAAGTGATTAATTTACGAACGGGAGCCCGTTTTTTAGACCGGGATCCGTTCGAACGCGTCTTGCGTGATCGCTTTTATGTACATGAAACGATCGGAGAAGATGCCGAGCCGATGGTGACGATTTTTGACGCCGAGCGGTATGTCCGGCACCGGTTCGATGATGCCTATTACATGATCGTCTCCGGCGAGTTGGTCATTTTATCCGTCAACCAACTGTAAAGCGAACAAACGAAGAAAACACACTGTTAATAGAAGTGTGTTTTCTAAAATAACGGACTATTTATTTCATTTACCGCAATTAATTATTAAATTTTTAACGCAAAAGACACACGGTACCTCAAAATACATCGCATTGACAATAAAAAAATACCCCTTTCTAGTAGATATCACTAGAAAAGGGCAGACAATGTTATGCTTATGCTGCGTCAGTCGTACGTGTGAAAACATCGACTTGGATGTTTCCAGCTGTCGCGCGTGAGTAAGGGCAAACTGTGTGTGCGATTTTTGCAAGTTCGGCAGCTTGTTCTTCCGATACACCACGGACGAGAACATCAAGTTCAACAGATAAAGCGAATCCGTCTGCTGCTTCGTTCAACGTAACGTGTGCCGTTACTTCGCTTCCATCATGTTTGATGCCTTGTTTACGTGCAACAAGATTTAATGCAGAATCAAAGCAAGCAGAGTATCCAGCAGCAAACAATTGCTCCGGATTCGTCGCTGATTTTTTAGATCCTGGGACTGGCATGGCGAGAGCGACGTCTAAAACGCCATCTTCTGAAACGACGCGTCCGTCGCGTCCTCCGACTGCTGTAGCTGATGATGTGAACATTGGTTTCATAATCAATAACTCCCTTTCGTTGATTCCTTATTATTAAGTAGCTTACAATTAGATTGTATACAATTTAAAAAAGAAAGCAAGTACTTTGCTCCCGAGGAGGACTATCATGTCAAACCCATTATCGTTAGATGAACAACTTTGTTTTCCCTTTTATTCGATTTCGCGGGAAATCACGAGACGTTATCGTCCGTTGCTCGAACCACTTGGACTGACGTATCCGCAATATTTAGTCATGCTCGTTTTATGGGAAGAAGATCAACAATCCTTGAAAGCCGTCGGTGAACGATTGCATTTGGATTCAGGGACGCTAACCCCGTTATTGAAAAAGCTCGAAGCGTCAGAGTTAATTCGACGCGTCCGCAATAAGAAAGATGAACGACATATCCAAATCACGTTGACAGACAAAGGGCATATGTTGCGCGAGCAAGCGGAACAAGTTCCGCTCGCCTTAAAAGAGACACTCGGCGTGTCGGAGGAGGATTTAGAACGTGTCAAACAAACGTTAAATCAATTGGTTATAAAAATGAACGGAACTGAATGATTCAGTTCCGTTCATGTTCGTTATTTACGGCGGAAACCTTCTTCTTCAAGATAGTTTGCCGCTTCTTTGTATGAATTGAAGGCACCATCGAGCAGGTCGCCTGCATAGACGAGCCATGTATCGAGGTCTTCATTCAAAAGTGTGAGTTCGAACTGGTTATCGTTGACCCACGTTTCTTCGAGCGTCTCGACCGTCTCGACCGTCGATAACGATTTGATTGCATCTTCAAGCAAAAGAATCAAGGCAGGAGCAGAAAACTCACGGATGTTGACGAGTCCTTTGTTATCGACTTCGTAGCCCGGTAATCCGGCGGCATAGACGAATCCGTTCCCGTTCGGATGAAGGTGATAGACGACGATTTTTTTCTCAAACTGACTTTCAGGAAAGTGGAAATTGACACGGTTCAGTGAAACATCTTTTCGGACGAGTTGTGGAAACGACTCAATGATGTTTAATTTTTCTTCAAATGTTAGCATGGTACCTCCTAGAATTACATTTCTACTCTTCTATATATGCGATGATTTCGGGTCAAATGTCAATGTTCGATTTAAGCCGAGTGAAACTTATTGACGATGGACTCCGTAGTTTTAAGAGAAAGGAAGTGGGAACAGATGCAATCTTCAACCTTAGAAAGTGGCTGGCAACGGTTATCACTCGACTCCGTCAAAGTCGAACGGCAATATGTGGCGATACGGTTTAGTTTGTATGCGCTTTTGATTGCCGTCATGACAACCGTCCAAATTGTGTGGCTCGACTTATCTCCGTGGTGGATGTGGATCGTGACAGGACTCGTGGCCGCGTTATTCATCTTAAAGTTTTATTACATACCGCGTCTGCGTTACAACTATTTCCGTTATCAGGTCGATGAAGAATTTTTAGGCGTCAAATCAGGCGTCATCTTCCGTAAAATCGAAATCATACCACTCGTCAAAGTTCAGTTCATCGATACATCGACCGGTCCCTTGTTACGTCGCGCCGGCTTGATGAACATCAAAGTCAATACGGCATCCGGATTTGCGGAAATCCAGCGTCTCGAGGAACGACGCACACTCGAATTAAGACGCCATATCGAACGCTTCGCGAAACTCGAGGAGCAAGAGGAGGAATCCTTATGACACGTCGCGTCCACCCGTTATTCATCTTGATGTCGACGCTGACGCATCTCCGGTCGACGGTCATCCCGCTCGCTTTTTTATTGTTCAATGATTTAAAGAACGATGGATTCGGTTGGTATACAATCATCGGCTTTAGTGTTTTTTGTCTCGTTCTTCTCATTTCTGGAATAACTTCTTGGTATTTTTATACGTTTACGATTGATGACCAAGCGATTCGTGTCAACAAAGGCGTCTTCCGTAAAAGTGAACGGACGACACAACGGCGGCGGATTGAATCCGTCGGCATCAACCAAAACCTGCTCGAGCGTCTGCTCGGTTTAGCGACGCTGTCCGTCGAAACGTCTTCTGAAGGCGGTGAACCGGAAGTCGAATTAAAAGGTGTCCGGCTCGCGTTCGCTACTTCCTTGAAGTCGACGATTAAAGAAGAGGACGAACAGATAGAACAAATAGAAACGACGGACTCGTTTCGTGTCAGCTTGTCCGACCTGTTTTTTGCCGGCGCCTTGTCCGGTCGTCTCGGACTGGCGCTAGTCGGTTTCTTTGCAGGGTATCAACTGATTGATCAATATATCGAAAAGTATGTTGATCGTGTCTTTAATGAATTGGCGCATTTATCACTCATCCTCCTGATTGGAATCGGGTTGCTTGTCTTGCTCCTCGCCTACATCGGATCGATTGTCGTCTACGTCGTTCGTTACGGTTCGTTCGAAGCGACACTTAAAGATGAACGGCTGACCATCCGTTACGGATTACTGAACCGGACGGAAGTCATCTTTCACCAGGATAAGGTCCAAGCCTTATTCATCGAGGAAAACTGGATCAAACGACGGTTCAAGCGTGCCCACCTGTCACTCAACGTCATATCGGCGAACGGGAAGGAAGAGCAGATGTTGTTCCACCCCTTCATCCGGGAATCGGAAATCGACGCCTTCCTCGACCGGTTTCTGCCGCGCTTCAAACGTGTAAAACCGATGCATCATGCGACCGACCGCGGATTCTTCTATGTCATCCGTTGGCCGCTCGTCCGGTGTATTGTCTTGTTTTCAGCAGTCAATGCCGGACTCGTCTATTTTTTGACGAGCCCGCTTAAATGGATCGGCATGCTGGTGTACCTGGTTTTACCGCTCTATTACGTTGTTGCCCGGACGGGGTACCGCAATACGTGTTACGGGTTCGAACAGGAGTTGTTCGTCTTACGTCGCCAACTCGTCAACCGGGAAACGATTTATGCACCGCGTTTAAAAATCGAGGCTTTGTCGGGACACGTCTCCCGTTTTCTCGAACAAAAGGACTTGCTGAAGTTTGAAATCAATCTGCGTGGTAAAGGACATTTGAACGCAGGTTATTTTACACATAAGCAATTTGAGGACGTCCGGACCTGGTACCAACGCTCTTTTCTGAAAACAGACCGTGCAGAAGCAGGGGACATACGGTATGATAACGAATAACGCGTTATATAGGAAAAGAGAGGAGTTCATGTTGTGCGAAAAGGACTAGCAATCGTACTCGCGATACTACTCGTATTCATCGGATTAATCAGTTTTGATGGATACCGCATTCAAAAAACATTAGTCGGCGAGTCGGAAGCGTCACCGATTCTTGCGGGTAAACCGGCTGATGAATCAAGTGACGCCGTGACCAAGGCAACTGAATGGTCTGCTGCCCAACCGTTCGAACAGAAGACGTTCGAGACGGATGGACGCGTTCATCATGCAGACTATCTACCTGCAACAGAATCAACAAACAAATCGGTCATTCTCGTCCCGGACGAGGAACAAGCGACGCCGGACGGAGTTGCACCACTCGTGCAGCTGTATCATGAACAATTCGGCTACAATGTCTTAGTCGTCGAACGACGGGGGCAGCCTGAAAACGGTGGGAAAAAGAATTACGGCTGGCTCGATCGGCTTGATTTGATTGAATGGACGAAACGACTTCTCGAAGAAACAGGGGACGAGAGTCACATCGCCTATCACGGGCTTGGTGTCGGCGGGTCGACCGCATTACTCGCAGCTGGAGAAGAAATGTTACCGACACAAGTCAAAGTCGTCATCTCTGAAGGTGCCTACGCCCGATTTGATGACTGGCTCAATCATTTAGCGGATCAACAGATCAGTTATCCCGCAGGACCGTCACTCGCGATGGCGAGCACGTTCAATAAATTCGAACAGGATTTCTTTTACGGTGACGTGTCGGTGACACGACAAACGAGCAAAATCATGATTCCGACACTGTTCATCCATGGGACGGACGATCAACTCATGCCATCGCGGATGGTTTATGAACTGTATCAAGCAAAACCTGGATTGAAGCAGTTGTATCCGGTCCGAGGAGCGGGTCATGGTCAAACGTATCTCGAAGATCAAGTCAACTATCAAAAACGCTTAAAATTATTCATCCAGCCATTCATGACAACGAATTAAGCCGCATCCCTCACGTCACTACAGCCGTAGTCGAAGTGAGGGGCTTTTTTTTGGATTAACGAAAGGGAAAATGTTCCAAATGACAGCAGGTGTGGTATTCTCGATAGAACAGACAGAATAGGGGGAGTCAGGCATGTTTAGCTGGGTCGGAAGTGAAGAAGCGTATGTCGATCAAATCGACATACGGCAGGTGGGTCCGGTCGTTCTCGGACGGTTCGGTGGCTGCTCGACGGCGGGTCAAACAAAAAACGAAGATGGTTGTCTCGTCATGACGGGGACGGACTGGGAGTTGACCGTCTTACTCGATGCCCATAATTCGGCAGAAAGTGCCGAACTCGTGGCGGAGCAATTTTTGACGTATCAAGAGCGGTTGCATCAGCAACTCGAACAAGCAGCCGAGTCAGTCCTTCCGACGTTCGAACACATCATCCTCGAACTGTTGACGGAAGACACATTTCGCGCACGATGCGAGACGTGTCGGGGGGAGACGGCTTGTTTAGTCGTCGTCCGGAAAGGAAACTATGTTTTTTGGTTGTCGGTTGGAGATTGCATCGCGCATCTGTTCCATCCGGAGCTTGCCGGGTTAGGTCAACACAGTCTCAATCAACGGCAATTCTTTGAATGGATCGGACAAGTCAATACGTTTGCGTTACCTGTCCCGTGTTATACCCGCGGCATCCGTGAACTGCGTCAGGGACACAACCGGCTCTTTTTGACGACGGACGGACTCGTCGAATGTCCCGGTGAACCGTTCAGCGATGCGACGGACATCGGTCGCGCGTTTCGTGGTACGGAGGCGCAGGATGCCGTTTTGACCTTGTTGACGACAATCAAGCACCATGCTGTCCGGGACAGTACGACGATCTTGACGTGGTCGATTGATGTTACAGATGACGTGACACAACCGAGTAATGCTTAGGCATGAACAATTACGTTCGAAAGGAATGAATACAAATGGGTTTTTACATCATGTTGCTGTCATTCATACTAGGAATCTACTTGACAATTTTCAGCATTTCGCGCAGGAAACGGAAGCGTTCCTACATATTGTTTCTCGTCCCGGGGATCCTCCTGGTCATCTTTGCCGTGTATCTCGCAAGACCGCATTAAAAAAAGGGAGATGGATTTCCGGGGCGAACACCGGAGAACCGTCTTCCTTGTTTTTTGTTAATCGAGAGACGTGCTCCCGTTTGAGTCAACACCGCTTAGGGGGTTTGCTCATCAAGCGGTTCGATTTGTTCCGTTTCGACAGGTGGATCCAGTTCATCTGCTTCGTTCGTCAAAGGAAACGCGATCCCGGCACTGGTCAATAGCGTGATGAGTGCGGCATTCGTTAGTGTTTGGCGCATCGTTGCTCACTCCTTCTTTTGTTATCCTACGAAATTGAAAAAAGAAAAGTTACACTTTTTGATTATTCTGAACATTTAAGTGGGATTCGTCAAGTAATCGTCATCTTCACCTAAGTATTTTTCCCGATAAACCGTTATACTTAAACATGGAAAAGAGGGATGTCGCTTGAAATTAACGAAAGCTAACACACGCATTTTTGAATCATTGTTACCCCGTTTGAACGTTAACGCGGAAGAACCGGAGCGAACGGACATCGAACGTCAACTGCAGGCTGATTTGTATGAAGCGCAGCGGCAACAACGACCGTTCGAAGAAGTCCATGGGCAAACACCGGAAGCGCGACTCGACACGATGATCGCAGCGATTCCGGAACAGCGTCGTGCTGAGACACAAAAACGCTGGACACGGAACTATGTCTCAAGCATCTTGATGTATATTTTCATCGAGGGAATCGATGGCGTCTTTCAGTTCGCACTCGCCGACTATTTGTTGTTCTCGATCATCGCCTTGTTCTTGATTGACGCGATGTCGATCTTAATCACGTCACCGAAAATACGTGACGTCAAAGGACGTATCTGGGGACAGTTCATCATCAGTTTCGTTTTATTTGCAACGTATAAAGCGGTCTTGATTACATTCGTCCCGAATCCCGATGTCATCTTCCAAGTCAGCGGGACACCCTCTTACATCATCGGAGTCGGTGGTCTGATTGCGTTATACCTCTACTGGTCGAAGAACCCGCTACGAAAACGCGCCTAAACGAATCGAGAGAGGAGTGGACGGATCATGGAATTTACGCACTGGAAAAGACGCTTACAGGATCACTTCGAACGAATGGGCTTTAACTTACGGATTGAACGCCTGGCCATGCAAGACATCATTAAGCTCGAGGCGACTCACGGAGCCTTTTTGTTCTTCCCCGTGACGATCAACTTATATGAACGGATGGGCTGGAAAATGATTGCGATTGAATCGCACCATCCGGATACGGTCGAGGATGCGTTCGCCGAAGCACAAATCGAATCGTTGTTCCAACTGACGATGGTGACATTCGAAGAAGAAGAGCGTGAGTTTTTACTCGGCTTCTATAGCAATACCGGTCGTTATTTGACAGACCGTCAATCTCCGACGGGGCAGTTGCTCGCGGCAATCGAACGGGAGTGGTATGACGGAGAAACGATCCGGATTGAAACGTTCGAGGAATTTCCTGGACTGTTCGTGGCACCACCGTTCGCACACCAAGCGTACGCATTCGCCGCAGCGGAAGGCAAATGGCACATGTTCGTCGGGCGGACGGGACGCCCGGCGAACGATTACCGGTTCGATGGAGCAGTCCTGATGCCGCACCGGATTGCCGATAATGAACTGTTCACGATGACGCCGCTTGCGGTTGCGATTGATGATACGGCAGGATTGCGCGACCAATTGCATGAGGAACGGTCAGAAATCAAACGATTCCACACACAAGCGATGGAGACGATTCGTGACTACGATCCGTCGTTCGGCTTCGCTTGGCGCGGGACGGTCACATTCTTTCATGGCATTCCCGTCGACCCTTTTGCACAGCGGTTATGGCTGGAAGACGGACAAAAACGGTTCCGGATCATGCAAAAAGCATCCCAACGGATTTTAGCACTCGGCGACACGTGTACCGAAGCGATTCATGCGCTTGACGAGGCCGTCAGCGCCGGTGAAACGGACGGGACACCCGTCAGTGCTGTCGGACAACTCATCCTCGGGATTTGGCAACAGTTTGAGTCCGATGAACGGACCTACTTGACAGAGGTCGTCTGTACCGGGATTTCACGGACACAGGCGGAGAACCGGATCCGGCATGGCTTAGCGCGCCAAGAGGCAGTCAATTGGATTGAACGTGCACAAAACGGACGTGACCACTTCCAGTTCGCAGGACTATCCATTACATTACCGCACCGCCCACCCGGAACGATCGAGATTAGACGAGAAGAGGAACAACGATGAACGTCAGCTACACTCGCGAAACTGTCTGATACGACTTCACGCATCAGACAGTTGACGGACCACTTCGATGTCTGGTGTATTCGTCAGCAGGAACAAACGTTGGTAGAAAACAAGTAAATTCTATTGAATGAGGATCGAACCCCCGATGTCTTCGCCCTGCGAAAAAACGTCGGGGGTTTTTTCGCATAAGTTAACAGTTCAATCGATTCTGGCGCCTGTCAAGGCGAAAAAGTTCGTAAAAAATAACGGAGATAACAGGAGAAACAAATGGAGTCATACCGATTTGATCAGATTTGTGTATTGTTTGATTTAGGCGAACGGACAGAAGACCCACGCCCCCTTTCCGGCGGTTTCATCCATGACATGTATGGACTGAGGACGACAAAAGGACATTATGCTGTAAAATGCTTGAATCCGCAGATTATGAGACGACCTGACGCGTTTGCGAACTTCAAAAACGCGGAAGATTTTGCATTGCTTGTAGGTCGGCACCTTTCCGCTCTTCCGGCAAAACGGATACGGGGGGAAGCGGTGCAACAGATAGCTGACGAGTACTTTCTTATTTTTGACTGGGTCGACGGCAACCTGCTTTCCTTGAAGGAGATCCAGCCATCCCATTGTAATACCATCGGGACCTATCTCGCAGGCTTACACCAACTTGATGCTGGCATGGTCCCCGCAGTGGTTGGAACGATTAGCCACGAATGGACAACTCATCTCATAAGAGGCCAAGCAATCGACGCCGAGTGGAGTGTTGCCCTAAGCGAAATCACCGAGGCGTTAAAAGTGTGGAACGAGCGAGCAGTGCGAGCAGAAGCGTTCCTATCCAACGCTTGGGTCATGAGTCACCGCGACTTGGATCCTAAAAATGTCTTATGGACGAAAAACGACCTGGTCGTCATTGACTGGGAATCGGCGGGTCCGATTCATCCTGTCCTTGATGTCCTTGAGACGGCGCTTTACTGGTCAGAGGATGAGACGGGGCATCTGAACAAGCAGAAGTTTCAAGCATTTTTTAGTGGTTACACAACGAAAAATAACCTAGGGGATGCGAAATGGTCGGCTGTAATCGCCTGTAGCTATTCGAGCAAACTTGATTGGCTCGCTTATAATATCAGCCGGACATTCAGTGCGGATAAAACGGAGCGACGAATCGGTACAGAACAGGTGAAACAGACGATTCTCGACTTAAAACGCCACACGGACCGGATGGAGACGCTGAAAGGCTGGCTGACTTAAACGTCGCAACAACATCCATCTGGGATAGGACTCTTACGTCTGAACAAAGTACCGGACATCCCGTCCAACATCCATCACAGGACCGATGATCCCGCTTTTTTCACGGAATCATCGGTCCTTTTTAACTTTAAAGACCAAGCGAGGCAATCAGCTTTCGAATCCGTTCTTCCGATTGTTTCGGCGTCAGAATCAGGAGTTGATCGCCACCAATCAATCGTGTCTGACCGCGGGGGGTAATGATGGCATCGTCACGAATGACGGCGACGACGAGCAGATCCTGCGGCATCTCAATCTCTTGCAATGTTTTCCCGTCAATCCGACAGAACGACGGGACACTGACCTCGACGATTTCAGCATTCGGATTTGCGACTGTCATGAATTGAATCAACGGCTCAATCCCGATCGTTGGTTTCACTTCGAGCTTCATGACACGGACAATCCACGGTAAGGCCGTTCCCTGCAGTAAAGCCGATGTCATGACAGTGAAGAAGACGATGTTGAACAAGAGATAGGAGTTCGCAAGTCCGCTCGAAAGCGGATAGGTCGCAAGGATGATTGGTACGGCGCCGCGTAGTCCGGCAGCCGTGATGACACTTTGCTCCCGGTAATTGTAGTGAAAGGGAAGAAGTGAGATGAAAACAGCGAGTGGTCGTGCGACGAGAATCAGCGTCACGACGATGATGCCTGAAATGAGCAGCATCTGCGGATCGAGCAGTTGGCGCGGGAAGACGAGCAGTCCGAGCATGATGAACATCCCGACTTCTGCCAGATGCGACAAGCTGCCGCTGAAACGAATCAAGATGTCGCGGTAAATCATGTCGTGGTTACTGATCCAAATGCCTGTCACGTAGACGGCGAGGAAGCCACTCGCATGGATACTCGTCGCGATCCCGTAAGACAGTAAGGCGCCGCTGATCAAGAGTGTCGGATACAGGGCCGATGCTTGAAGCTGAATCCGGTTCATCAATTGTGTCAAGAACCAGCCGATACAGAGACCGACGAGTAAACCGATTCCCATTTCGTAGAATAAAGACAGGACGCCACTGATAATCGAGAAACTTTCCGGATCGAGCGCAAGTTCTGTAAAGAGAATCGTCAAAAAGACAGCCATCGGATCATTTGTTCCGGACTCCGCTTCCAGTGTATGTTTGACCTTCTCATCGACAGGACGTCCGCTCAGTAAGGAAAAGACAGCCGCTGCATCGGTCGAGCCGACGAGGGCGCCGACGAGTAACGCCATCGGCCAGCTGAAATCAAGAATGAAGTGGGCGACGAGTGCAATCAAGCCAGTCGTGA
The DNA here is from genome assembly GCF_018618695.1 of Exiguobacterium sp. s127. Lineage (NCBI taxonomy): Bacteria > Bacillati > Bacillota > Bacilli > Caryophanales > Exiguobacterium > Exiguobacterium sp. s127. The sequence continues at coordinate 30,765 of NZ_JACSMO010000012.1, forward strand.
TGACGACGCCGACCGTCGCAAGCGAAAGGGCAGCAGGGAGGACTTGCCTGAAATCGCCCCATTTCGTGTTGAGACCGCCATCGAACAAAATGATGACGAGGGCGATTGTTCCGAATAGACGCGCTTGTTCAAAGTCAGAAAAAGCAATCCATCCTGCGACATCCGTTCCTGCAAGAATGCCGACGAACACGAATAAAATCAAGGTCGGGACGTTGAGACGAAAGGAGAACTTGGTCGTGATGATTGCGAGTAGTAACAAAATACCGGCAAGTAGTAAGACGGTTCCTTCATGCACATGCATACCTCCTCGAATCGGGGCAGGGTTCTCTTCTGTTACGTTTAGTATACGCTATTCACCTCTTTTGCAGGCGGAGAAGTCTTTTTTTGAAATGATGTGTATAAATCGACGGAAAAAGGAAAACACTCAATATATATGCATGTAAACGAAGAAAGCGTAATTAGAGGAGGAAAATGGAAATGAACATATGTATCGTGACAGGCGCAAACTCGGGGATGGGAATGGTGACAATCCAAGCGTTGCTTGAACGGGGGGACCGCGTCATTGCGACCGTCCGCTCAGAGAAGAAAGCAACACTGCTCGTCCAAATGTTACGTGAACATGGGGTGTCGCATACGAATCTTGAAATCGAAATCGTTCAACTTGACCGACTGGAATCCGTCCGCCGGTTTGCAGACCACTTGTTTGAGCAGATTGGTCGCATCGATCGCCTGATTTTAAATGCCGGGGTCATGGTCCCGCCGTATCATTTGACGAAAGACGGCTTCGAATCCCAGTTCCAAGTCAACTACCTGAGTCACTTCTATTTGATTGAACGCTTGCTGCCGCTCCTTCAACACGGAAACGATCCACGGGTCATCTCGATTTCATCGCTCGCCGGGGAAGGTGGACTCGTCCGAACAGATATCGAACTGGAATCGATTGCCCATGTTAAAAAAGAACAATACAACCCGATGCGGTCGTACCGCGAATCGAAATTGCTACAGATGGTCCACATGCGTGAACTCGCGGACAAGTATGGGGACGATGTGACATTCGTCAGCGTCCATCCCGGCATCGTCAATACCGACTTGTTCTATCGTGGCAAGTACGGCAAAGCGATGAAGGTGCTTTTAAAGCCGATCGCTCAAATCGGTTACTGGACCGGGAAACTGTATACGCCGGAGTACGGGGCGAAAACCGCACTGTACCTCGCGACGACGAATGACCGGCTCGACAATGGCGGCTATTACGCCGATTCCGCACCACGTCTCAGTAACCCGGTCGTCGAGGATACGCGCTACCGTGAAGATGCGCGCCGTCTATCGAAAAAATGGGTCGGACTCGACTGAAGACAAAAAAAGGCCTACCGGCTCGTGGGAAGCCGGTAGATCCACGTTGTGAAGACTGGGGGTCTGATCACACTTTTAGAATACGATATTTAAAAATAAAATTGTAGAATATGAAAAAAATCACAAAATGATGCGTTTTTATGATTTTTTTTTAGCGATGCGAGCAAAACGGTTTTCTTCTGGTGCAGTTTTCGTTAGGATAAAGAAGAATTTTTGCTTACAGGAGGTACAACATGATACGACTAGCTACATCACAAGACGTTCGAAACATCGCAACACTACTCGAGCACAAGGCGCTCGCACTCCAAGCGACGGGCAGCACACAGTGGTCTGCTTACCTTGAACAAGACATCGAAACACTCGTCCAAGAGGATCTTGATGCCGGAAGACTGTTTGTTTTTGAAGAAAACGACCAGTTGCTCGGTTCCGTTGCCCTGCTTCCTTCGATGGAATGGGATCGCTCGTTATGGGCAGATACAGAAGGTCTTTATATCCACCGGATTGTCGTCAGTGATTTGGCGAAAGGACGCCGCGTCGGAAAACAACTTCTTGATTATGTAATCGAGTTGACGGATTACGAAGGGGAAACACTTCGCCTCGACTGCGTGGCGTCAAATGCATTTTTAAACGACTATTATACGTCGGTCGGTTTTACGTACCAAGGAACATATGACGGATTTTCGACATATGAGTACGAACGAATCGAAGCGACGGCATAATCGGTCATTTGTTCAAGACAAGTCGTAGCCGCTTTGTTAAGGTAAAAGAAAAGTAATTGCGAGGAGTGATAGGATGCGACTTCAGATTGGCTTCATCGGCTTCGGTAAGAGCACGACCCGTTATCATCTGCCTTATGTCATGATTGATCCCCATTTCGAGGTGACGTGGATTTATAATCGGACGGCAAAACCGGAGTTAGAGGAAAAATATATGGACAAGCTTCCCGCAGTCCAGTTCACGACGGACCTCGACAAGATGTTGTCGGACGAGAAGCTTCAAGTCGTCGTCATCAACACACCGCCTGCGACGCATTTTGCCTATGCCTTGAAGGCGTTGCAACAGCAGAAGCACGTCCTCGTCGAAAAACCTTTTACCGTCACAGAACAAGAAGCGGTGCAACTGTTTGAGGAAGCACGTAAGCAAGGCGTCAAGCTACTCGCCTATCAAAATCGGCGTTTCGATAGCGACTTTCAAGCCGTCGCCCAAGTCATTGCGTCCGGAAAGCTCGGTCGCATCGTCGAAGTCGTCTCGCATTTCGACTTGTATCGCCCGGATGCGAAGCCGGCGAATACGGCGAATGAGAACGGTGCGCTCTATAGTCTCGGCGTCCATACGATTGATCAAATCATTGCCTTGTTCGGAAGACCGAACCAAGTCGCTTATGACATCCGAACCGTCCGGGGTACTGCGATTCCGGACGATACGTTTGCGCTTGATTTTTATTATGACGATTTCAAGGCGAGTGTCCGAACGAGTCATGTCGCACTGGCACCCGCTCCGCGCTGGATGATTCATGGGACGAACGGGACGTTCATCAAACAGCATGTCGATCGGCAAGAGCTTGACTTAAAAGCAGACTACTTCCCAGGGGAAGAAGGATTCGGGGAAGATTCGGAAGATGATTTCGGTCGGTTACTCTATCATGATAACCACAATCATCTTCAAAATGTCCGGATTCCGAGTCCGATTGGTGACTACGGTAAATTATATCGGGCATTTTACCGGAGTATCGTTGAAGATGCCCCTCTTCCAGTGACGGAAGAAGAGACGACGTTCGTCGCCCATGTGCTCGAGCAGGCGTTCACTCAACCGTCACCGTTTATCGTCAATATTAAAAATTGAATTTCATTTAAAAAGCTACAGGGTCGCGACCGATTACTTTTCGTGCTTTAAAAGCGATTCAAGACGGATTGCGCTTTAAAACGTCTCCATGCCCGGCTTTTTGGTCACGGTATTAGCTAAAAAGCGTCATATTTCGTTGACTCCTACGGGAAAAAGTGCGTTTTTAACGCACGTTCAGAGGCAGGCAAGACCCTGCTCGTTGTCCGTAAGGACCAAGGAGCAACGGCTTGCGCCTCGCCCGAGGAACGCAACGAACAAAGACGCTTGATCTCCCGATAGAACTTTGTCTACAGTCTGAATCTTCTTGTTGTGCATATACAACAGGAGGATTTTTTTTGTTACAAAGAATGAAGATATTTCTATTTTTTCAGAATTTTCTTTTGAAATCATGATTATTATTTCAATAACTTGGGAAAAATGGTGTATATCATCGTATTGTCATTCTGTTAAGGGGGTCTATCATGAAGAAGTTTTTTTCAAGTGTCATCGTCGCTGGTGTTCTGTTTGGCGTATTCAGTCCGTCGCTCGTCGCACATGCCGCCACGAAGCTGACCATCACGACCGCAGTCTTACGTGTCCGTGAAAAGCCGACGACCTCAAGCAAGATTCTCGGGAATGTCGTCAAAGGAAACGTCTATACGTTAAAAGGAACATCGGGAAGTTGGTACAAAATCACCTATAAATCACGGACGGGGTACATACACAAAGATTATGTGAAGACATCGACGACGTCCTCGAAATACACATCGACCGGCACGAAGTATACGACGGTCGGGACGTTAAACGTCAGAACGGGCCCGAGCACAAAATACAAATCCGTCACCCAGCTCGGTAAAGGGGTCAAAGTCGCAACGTATGGCACGTCAGGGAGCTTTACACGTATTTTGTATAGCGGGAGCTACCGCTATGTCTCGACACAGTACTTAACGAAAACGAAGCCAACGAGCAGTACGACTAAAAAATTAAATGTCCCGTACTACAATCAATACACGTTAGGCTACCCGTCAGGTTGCGAGTTCGTCTCGTTGAAGATGGCGCTCGCCTACAAGAAAAAGTCTGTTTCGGCTGCGTCGCTCTATAAACAACTACCGAAAAGCATCAGCAATGCGACCTACAAAAATGGGAAATACTACTGGGCCGATCCAGAAAAAATGTTTACGGGTGATCCGGCCGGGACGCTCTCTTACTACAAAAACTGGGGCGTCTATCCAAAAGGCATTCTCCCGCTCGCTAAAAAATACCGGAGTGGCGCCGTCGATATCTCCAAACAAGGTGTCAGTAAGATTGAACGTGAAATCCGGAGCGGGAATCCCGTCATCGTCTGGGCGACCGTTGATTTCAAAAATCCATATGGCTACTTCTCTTGGATCAAGCCGGACGGCAAAACGTTCACCGGGTACCGGAACTATCACGTCATGCTCGTGACGGGTGTTTCAAGCAGTTCGTTCTACGTGTCTGATCCGTACCGTGGGAAATACGCCGTCAGTCGCGCACAGTTCACATCTGTTTATAACACGACGGGACAATATGCGTTATCCGTTCGTTAACCGGTCTCCTGACAAACGACTTTCACCTTTTCCAAAAGGGCGGAAGTCGTTTTTTTTCGTTGAATCGTCACCTAACGTTTCCTTATTTTTGAAAAAATAAGAAAAAGGCAGAAGAAACAGGTACACTAGTACCATCTAAAATAAAGAAAGGGTGGAATGATGGAAGAACAACGAATCACCCAACTGGAACAGGAACTCGAGGCGTTGAAGTTACGTGTCGCGCAACTCGAACAGCTGCATCCTGTTCCGCATCCAACGTCGACTCCGGAGCAAAGTACGGTCGCGACACCGAAAAAAAGACCCGCCTTCGTCAAAAAAGACGACACGTTTTCACCAAAAATCAAACAAATCCGGACGCGCGATGAGTGGGAACACATGATTGCGACCATCTGGTTACCGCGCATCGCCGCAATTTTTGCCGCGATTGGGGCAATTTTCTTATTTTCTTACGCCTCGATCTCCGGCTGGGTCAATCCAGCGGTCCGAGTCGGCAGCGGAGTGCTCATCGGATTGCTCTTAATCGGAGTAGGCGAGTATCAGTATGAGAAAAAGCGACGAGAACTCGGCGTCGGGCTCGTCGCGACGGGGACCATCGTTTCTTTAGCCGCCTTGTTCGCTGGCATGGCGTTGTATCAATTCTATTCGCCGGGTCTTGCCTTCTCGCTCGAACTCGTCATTTTATTCATTACGTTCGGATTAATGTTATGGATGGCGTCACGTGTCCTCCTGATTCTCGTCTCAATCACCGGATTTTTACTCCCGTTTCTGCAACTGGCGGACGAAGCGAACGTTTCGTTGTTTTTACTGTATGAAGTGATATTGTTCGCCGCCTTGTTCTATGCCGCGGTTCGCTTAAAAACGATTCTCGGTTTCGTCGTCAGCTGGGGATTCCTGACGATCGCTCTTGTTACAGCGATGAGCATGGTCGGCTTTTCACCACCGTCCACGTCTGACGAAATCTCACTGCTTGCTGCGTCGCTCGTCAGCTACATCGGGACCGCCTTCACTGGGCAACGTCTCCGGATGAAGTGGAATTATCCGAGTTACGGGGCCGGTCTTATTGTGATTGCGAGTCTAGCCGTCATCGATTGGCAGTGGGGGACACTGATTGCCCTCGCGCTGGCAGGGCTTGCCTATAGCATCGCTAACTACTCAAAAGATGCCTGGCACAATGCAGTCGGTCACGCGACGGTGTTCTACGCGATCACGCAAATTCCCTATGACATACTCCGACTGAGCGAGCAGTTCGAAACCCTGTTGTTCGCCTGCATCCTGATCGGCCTTTGGTTCGTCAAACGCCAGCACATGCCGTACCAACGGATGATCGCTCTCGCTTTGTATGTCTACTTCATCTTCGACCAGATTACGCAGTCGGGTATGTACGCGGCAATGAACGACTCGTTTCGTCTTTCGGTCGTCGCCTTAGTACTTGCGACGAGTGGTTTAATTTATTTACTCGTGCAACAACACCGCGCGATGGTCGAGGACGGGACGTTCCAGATCAGTCTAGTTGTCGCAGCCGTCGGCGTCCTGACGACGTATACGTTACTCGTCATGGAACTGCCGTTTTATGACGGACTCGACGAAACGAATCGCAGTACGACATTATCGGTTGCCTACATTTTACTTGCCTTGCTTCTCGTCACGATTGGTCGGATCCGTAATTTGTCCGTCTGGCGATTATCCGGTCTGCTGCTACTTAGCGTCAGTGCGATTAAGCTGTTAGTGTTTGATTTATCGTTCTTGACGCTCGTCCAAAAAGCGTTTGTCTTTATCGGGTTTGCAATCGTAGCGTTCATCATTTCACGGACGTATTTTAAAAAGCGAAAAAACAACTAAATGAGCAAAAACCCGTCCTGATGACGCTCGTCAGGACGGGTTTTTCATGTTAGCTCTAAATTTATATTGATAACGATTATCATTATCGTCTATACTAACAACTGAACTTACTTAACGATTTGGGGGAAATGAATCATGTCACATAAGAAAATCCTTACGGCGAGCGTCTTGTCACTCGCGACCTTGTTAGCTGCTTGCGGGGAACAAGAAACAACGACAAAAGCGACACCGAAAACAGCGGACGGCCAATTCGATCAGGTCGTCGCCGATTACCGCGATTATGCGATCAATGAACTCGATGCCTTCACGAATAAAACAGAAGCCTTCACGACGGCCGTCAAGGAAGGGGACCTTGAAAAAGCGAAAGCGCTCTATGCACCGGCGCGGATGCACTATGAACGGGCGGAACCGATCGCGGAAGTTTTCGGTGACCTCGATCCGAAAATCGATGCCCGTGCAGGTGACGTCAAGGAATCCGAGTGGGGCGGTTATCACCGGATCGAACAAGGCTTGTTCGAAAAGGGAACAACAAAAGGGTATGAGCAATACGCGGAGCAATTGATGCAGGACGTCCACCTCTTGCGTGCAAAAGTCGAAACAGTCGACGTGACACCGGAGCTTCTCGTGACGGGGGCAACGGATTTATTGAATGAAGTCTCGACTTCGAAAGTGACAGGCGAAGAAGACCGCTATTCACATACCGATCTTTATGATTTTGCAGCGAACGTCCAAGGGGCGGAAAAAATTTATCAGTTATTGAACCCGAGCCTGATGAAACAAGACGACGCATTGTCAAAAGAGATCGCAGCGCGCTTTGAAGACGTCAATGCCTTGTTAGAAGCGAAGAAAACGGAAAAGGGGTACGTCCTCTATACGGACTTATCAAAAACCGACGTTAAACAGTTGAGTCAAGCCATTAACGAACTGGCAGAACCGCTGTCGAAGATGGGCATCGTACTGGAGGGATAATCATGACACGACCAACATTAGAGGCTGGCATGACGCGGCGTGATGTCTTAAAAGTCGCCGGCCTGACCGGTCTCGGTGCAGCTTTTTATGCAAGTGGTGTCGAACGCTTCTTACCGCGCGCCTTGACGGCTAAGGCGTCCGATCAAGTCCCGTTTTACGGCACCTATCAAGCGGGCATCATGACGCCGGCCCAAAATCATGTCCAACTCGTCGCTTTTGACGTCAAGACGGATCGCCGCGACGAGCTGATTGATTTATTGAAGCGCTGGACGCGGGCTTGCGCGCGCTTATCAGCAGGACTATCGCTCGGCGAAACAGATAGTGCCTACATCCCACCGGACGACACCGGTGAAGCAGAGGGGTTATCTGCAAGTCACTTGACGTTCACGTTCGGTTGCGGAATTAGTTTATTTGAAGGGGATCGTTTCGGCATCGGCCATAAACGCCCGGCACTCTTACGAGATTTACCGACATTTGATTTGGACCAGCTCGATGAGAAATGGTCCGGCGGGGACTTGATTGTCCAAATTTGTGCGGACGACCAGCAAGTCGTCTTCCACGCGTTACGCAACTTGACCCGAATCGGACGGGGTGTCGTCAAGATTCGTTGGACGCAAGCCGGTTTCCAGCGGTCGAAAGTGGCAGATGCGACAGGCGGGACACCGCGGAACTTGTTCGGATTCAAAGATGGGACAGGCAATCCTGACGTGACGAAAGCAGCGACGCGGGAGAATACGCTGTTTTATCAATGGCGTGATGGTTCACCTTGGCTGACGAACGGGACGTTTCTCGTCGTTCGCCGGATTCAGATGCACCTTGAAGTCTGGGACCGGACGATTTTGAAGGAGCAGGAGCGGACATTCGGGCGTGAACGGGCGTCCGGGGCACCACTCGGTTCAAAAGATGAGTTCGCGTCCGTTACACCGACGAAACGGATCGCACGGGGGGAAGCAGAACTACCGGCAGACTCGCATACAGCAGTCGCGCATGGTGAAGGAAAGGTGCAACTGCTCCGACGCTCCTACTCCTACCAGGATGGCGTTGATGAGACGACAGGCGCATTAGACGCCGGTCTGTTGTTCCTCTCGTATCAGCGATCGCCGGAGCAGTTCATCACGATCCAAGAACGGCTCGCAACTTCTGACCGGATGAATGAATACATTACTCATCGTGGAAGCGCGCTGTTCGCGTGTTTCGGCGGCATTCAAAAAGGAGGTTACATCGGTGATGCGCTCTTTGCTTAAAGCTGCCTTACTCGTGTTCCTTATATGTAGCACGCTCATCCCCCATGCGGGTGCAGAGGCGAAAACCGATGCACTTTACGTGTCGATTGGTCAAGCCATCTCAGCCGTGAAGGCGGAAGATCGCGATGCACTTTCAAAACGAATCGCGACGTTAGCTAAACAATCAAAGGAACTGGCTGACTCAGATGAAAAAGCCGTCATCTTAAAGCGTTTATCGACGCTGAAACAACATCAGGATGCGTCGTTCGCGACGATCAGTGCGGACTTGACGGCACTGTCGACGGCCGTCCGGACGCTCGAAGACACAATGCGTCCCGCGCAGGATGCGACGGCCCGGACCCGTCTGCTTGATTTGCATGAAGTGACCAAGCAAATGCGGCAAGCGGATGCGGGTGAGCGAAAGAAACTCGAACAGACCTTGTTAAAGGAATGGACGGCCCGTGAGAGCGTCGTCCGGGAAGAAAGCATCGGTCACTACGGAAAAGTCGAGATGGCGTTATCTGCGATTCGCATCGCACAAGCGCGCCAGACATTCGACCAGACGGAATGGAACGAGGCCCTCGACCAGTTTGATACAAGCATCGACTCATTCGTCGAAGGGGACATCGTCAAGACGGCATCAGTCGAATTGACCGATTTGATCCGTTTACTCGATCAGGCGTCGGATGCGCTCGTTGCAAAAGACCTCGACGGGGCGCGGTCGACTTTGACGACGTTCATCGCCCAGTGGCCGAGCGGAGAAGGGGCGGTCCGGACACGAGACAGTGCTTTATATACGCAAGTCGAGACGGACGTCCCCTTATTGCTCGCCCGCTTAAACGGGGAGACGCGGAACGCGACAATCACTTCGTTACAGGAATTAAGCGCATCGCTCGGACAACTGACCGACCAGACGAGCTATACGTTCGTCGACGCGATGCTCGTCATGGTCCGGGAAGGACTTGAAGCGTTGCTGATTATCAGTGCGCTCGTCGCCTTAACACGTAAAGCGAATTTACGGGGGGAACGGCACATCTGGTTCGGAGCCGTCCTCGGGCTTTTAGCGAGTGGTCTGCTTGCGCTAATCATTCAATTTTTCTTCTCGACCGCGCTCGCAAGTGTCGGACGAGAGCAAATTGAAGGATGGACCGGCTTGTTCGCCGTTCTCGTGATGTTACTGGTCGGAAATTGGTTACATTCGAAAACGGCCATTACTTCCCGTCAGACGCAACTCGTGTCCGACCTATCGCGGACTTCACTCTTCATCGTCAGTTTCTTGACGATTTTCCGGGAAGGTGCGGAGACATTACTCTTTTACGTCGGGATGGCACCGGCGATGACGCCACTCGCCTTAGGTGGAGGCATTTTGGCAGCTGTTCTCTTGATCGGACTCGTGTCAATTGCAGTCATCTATTTCGGTGTCCGTTTGCCGATTCGCCGTCTATTCTTAGGCGCGACCATCTTAATCTATATGATGGCCTTTAAGATACTCGGTGTAAGTCTACATGCGCTCCAACTGACAGGTGTATTGCCTGTCCATCCACTTGCGCTGCCGCCCGTCGCCTGGATCGGATTTTATCCGACGATTGAAACCGTGGTGCCGCAAGTGCTGGTAGGTCTCATCATCATCCTGACCGTACTTCGTAAACAACGACGCGGCACGTCACTAAAGAAAGTTTCATAAGCAGTTTTTGAAATCCATGTTTTATTCATTATGTTTCGGGAATAACTTTATATTGAGACAGCCAACTGAGGCTTAGTATGAAGGAGATGAACGAACATGATTGAAACACGTATTGTCCGTGACATGACTGGCGTCGATGCAGAAATAACGAGTTTAAAGTCAGGCGGGTATTCAAATAAACAAATTTATATTTTTGCAAAAGACGAGGAACTGGCAGAACGGATTGCGAACGATACACAGACGCTTGCTTACCGCGTTACGAAAAAATCTTTTTTTGAAACATTGATGGCGACCGTCCGTAGTAATCGAAAAGATCGTATCGCCCAACTATCTGAACTTGGCATGACGAAAGATGTTGCAGAAAGTTTGGAAGATGAAGTCCGCCATGGCCATATCGTCATTGTCGGATCAAAGTCAGACTTAATCAACCCGGCCTATGCCGCATCTTACGTCGCAGATGAATCGAAAGATTATGGAGCGGGTGTCCCGAAGCTTGAAGAAGAGGAAACGACGACAACCTTGCCTGCCGACCAAAATGTGAAGCTCAAAAACGACTAAACAGTCAAAAGACGCATTTGCGATTGCAAATGCGTCTTTTTTTGTCCTATACGACTTAACGAGAAGGCTCGATCGGATTTAAGGGAGTGGAGTGAGAATCAAGTCGTGGTCGCACGACCCGTATTTCTTCATCCGTTTGAAATAGCTGTTCTAGTAAAACGATATGGTTGCGTGTCTTAAGTCGTTTCCACTTGCGTTCATTGCGTTTTTTCGACTGTAACATCTATCGCCACCTCCGATTAGTCTGACTACAGAATGGAACTAATCAAAAGATTCCCTTACATAACTTTCCTTAAACGTACGCTTTTGACATTTTTTCTCGGAACGCATCAATCTCTGCAAGGGCGACCGTATCGCGTTCGACGTCCCCCGGTGCATTCCCTTCCGCGAGGATCGCCGTTTCAAGATGGGCTCCTAAAAAGGTCGCGATATGCTCGAACTGTGTCACAAGGGCGCGTCCTTTTTCTTTCGGATCATCGCCGCCGACAGCAATCAGGTGGAATCGCTTGCCTTGCATCCGCTCACGGAAACGTAAGTCTTCATCACGCAACGATTCACTGAAGCGGTCGATGAAGAGCTTCATCTTCGTGGACATCGAATACCAGTAGATCGGCGTAATGAACACGATGTCGTCATGCTCGAGCATTTCTTCCACGATCCGCCGGTAATCATCGCCAATCGGTAAGAACCCACCATGATGCCGCCGGTCTTCCACAGGTTGAATCATCGTGTTGGCTAAATCGACCGACACATGAGGAATGCCCTCGAATGCGCGGACACCGAGCCATTCACTGTTCCCTTTTCTAGAACTGCCGTAAATCGTATACATCTTCGTTTCATCTCCTTTATTAATCGCTATTTGTCCATTGTAAGACAAAGGAAACGTTGAAATAAACTGATTTGCTTCTAAGAATGGTTTTGAAAACCGGGATTGCGGAAAAAGACTATCAGCACACCAGGAAAAGAGGAGGATACGTCTGATGGAAAGAAGTATTTTGATTGCTTTAGAAAAACACCTTTATGTGATGCACCATGATTTAGACGGTCTCGCTCGTCTCATCACGAAAAAGTTCGTTCATCTCAGTCAAGTCGCAGCGTCCGTCGAACATTTTCGTCGGATGAGCTTTGATATCTATAAATCACGGGAATCGTTGGCTCAAATTTCGCCGCAAGTCCTCTATGAGACGGCACTTGATTATGAGGACTGGCTTGAAGAGGAGTTTGATCAAATCCCACCGAGCTGGATGCTCAGCCGTGATGAGGAACTAGCACTTGATCAACTTTGGTGGTTTGAATTTTTCCGGATTCAAGCTGAACTCGAGGAATGGCTCAGCCTGTACTTAATTCGTCGAATCCGTGAAGACATTCGGTATGTACCCCCTGTCATTGAAAAGAACGCCTATGCATTATCGGACGACGCCCGTCATGTCTTTTGGCGTTTGTTGCAACGGTCCGTTGCCAAACCTTCGTCGAAAATCAAAGCGAATCAACTGTCCTGTCGAATGGGCATCGCAGAAATCGCCCGCTGTGCCCGCTTGAACGAAGAACGGACGGAGCAGGCGATCGACGAATTGACGGCCCGGGGAATCATCTCGATTGTCGAGGAAAATGAAAAAATGAAGCTACATGTTCGTTTACAGGTGATTTAATGTGATGAAGCGTTCAATCATTCGTTCATCTCGTCGTGCTGAAGGACCAATCCAAATCAAATGACCCGGACTTTTCGATTCGATGAACTGGGCATGGGGGATCAGACACTGCGTATAGCGGGCATGCTCGAACGGGACAGCGCGATCGGCTTGTGAATGGACGATTAGGACTGGGCAGCTGACCGTTTCGAGTGTCTGTCGCTCAAGCTGCTGAGTGATGTCGAACAAGACGCCGCGCCCGGGACCGTTCTGTAGTCCGACGGCATACAATAAGCGTTCATCCTCATGCGTCAAGAGTGACCGAATGTCACTACGTTGCAACAGGCTCGTCATTTCGACCATCCGGACGGACGCCTCTTCAGGAAATTTTTTTAACTTATCTTTAACATATGTCCATAATACCCACTGAATGAAGTGGAGTGGACGTTGCAAGAGCGGTTGAATCAATACGTTCTGGTATGGAAGTGAAATTTGATGAGACATCGCACACGCTAAAACGAGTGAGCAAGCAGCATCGTTTTGGCTCGCTAGGGCGATTGCTGTCGGACCGCCTGCTGAGATACCGTAGATGGTATAGCGCGTAAAACCGCGTGCTTGCATCCAACCTTTATAAAACGCAGCTAGCTCGACAGGAGACTCCGCTAACCGCAGCGGGGTTTTTCCGTATCCGGGACGTGACGGGACAATCACGCGGTACCCGGCTTGAATTAATTTTTCGACATGATAGATTTCCCGGTAATCGGACTGTGTACCGTGGATTAACAGAATGATGGGACCTGTTCCGCTATCCCGGTAATCAAATTGTTGTTCCTTCCATTCACCAATCAAATGCATCCAAATTCTCCTAACGATATAAATTTTACCAATTTATTGTTAATATTATTATTTATTTACGGTATACTCGAAGTATAATCAAATACCGTAACGATAGGAAATGAGGATGTACCGTGCCTACTGAAAAATTATCAAACCGTGATCGCTTACTGGCTGTTCGGGATATTTTTGAAAAATACTCGGACGAAGAGGAGACCTTGACGTTAGAAGACTTGAGTATCGCTTTATCAAAACGAGGATTGATTGAAAAATTATCAAGAAAATCGCTGAAGGACGATATTGAGGCCCTCGCGAAAGCAGGGTTTGATGTCGTCAAAGAAGAGACGAAAAATGGACTGGCGACGCCATATCATCTCGTCAGCCGGCGGTTTGAGCATCACCAGTTGCGTTTACTCGTCGACGCGATTGCAAGTGCGAAATTCATTTCGGAAAGTGAGACGAAGGCGCTTGTTCGAACGATTCAATCATTGACGAGCGAGCGGTTGGCGAAGACGTTGAACCCCGTCATCCATACGGTAAAAAAACCAAAAGGAATGATTCCGTTCTCGATCGATACGATTCAAAAGGCGATTACGGAACAAGAAATCATCAGCTTTCAGTACCAAGGGAAGTTTAATGAACGGACGCGGAAGTTCGAGCTCCGCCGAGATGGTGATTTTTATCTCGTCACACCAGCGCACCTAATTGTCGATAACGGGAACTATTACTTAATCGGTCGTGATGAACGTGTCCAGCAGATTCGGACATATCGTGTCGACCGGATCGTCCAGTGCAGTGTATTCGAACCTGCAGAGACTCCGGTCGAGGTGGATCCTTCCTACTTGAGTAACATGTTCAACATGTACGGAGGGGAAGATGAGCAACTGACGTTAAAATTTCACGAAAGCGTCATGCCGACGGTCGTCGATCGATTCGGGACGGATATCCGCTGTCGACGAATCGACGAGGAATGGTTCGAGGTTAAAGTCAGTGCCCTCTTCTCGGAAGGCTTCATGATATGGTTGATTCAATTTGCTAACCAAGCTGAAATCATCGAACCGAGCATCCGTCGTGAAACCTTTAAAGAGAAGGTCCTTCAGTTGGCGCGAATCTATCAGGAAAGTTCTGTTGTAAACTAATGCTGCGAAAAGTGTCCTTGCAAGTGAAAGGACACTTTTTGTCGTTTTTTGTCGTATATTCATATTTGAATATTTTCGCGTATCTTTTCCGTCTACTATTAAGGGTATCTGATACTTATGTAGGAGGAACGTCATGCAACAGATGGAAAATCGCCGTACACGGGGCTGGATGGATGGACTATTGTATCTATTCTTCGTCTGTCTATCCTATACTTCCTGGTACCTATTGTTTATTTTCGCTTTTAACTTACTTTTTGCGGAAGAACTATTAGAAACGATGGATATCGTCATTTTTGGTTTTAGTCCACTCTTTGCACTAGCCATTACAGTCTTTTCGATTCGTCTCTTTAAACGTCGTGGTCAACTCAAACATATCCCGGTAATTCTTGTCGTCTATTCGCTTGCAACGAGTATTTTACTGTATTATTCAATCGCTTATTCGGTCTTACCACGGCTGTAACGAGACTTGCATCATCCCGTTATTTGGAATATGCTACGCTTATAGCTCATGCCAATAAGGGGGGATACCATGAACACACAGTATATCCTCGACTGGATGCCGTTAGTGCTTCCTGTCGGTGCAATCGTCTTTATCGTCGTCATCGCACGTAAAGCATCGAAAATTGATTCAACTAAATGAAAAATCTCCATTCTCTGTTACAGAGATGGAGATTTTTTTTATTGTTCAATACGTTCCCGAACCTGACGACGGAAAACTTGTAAATCATAGGCGGGTTCACTTTGACTAAACTCGATTCCGTCGATCAAGCGGGCATTGCGTTCGACTTCCGGGAAGGTGATTCGCTCAAGCCATTCGTATGTCGTCTCATCGCGTTTGCGTGGAAAGGCTTGCTCCAATTGCGAGGCGAGTTGGAGCAACGGATGCTGACTGTGCTTTTTCGCGACCTTCGTCCGCTTTTTGGCGGTTGGTCGGACGATCTCGTCCTGCTCCACCGTGACGACGCGTCGTTTACGGAGGAAATAGAACATCAGTCCGACGACGAGGAGAGCCAGTCCGAGGGCGGCATAATTAAACACCTGGACCGTCGCGACGTTCATTGCCCCTTGTTTGATGGGTTCGACCGCTTCCATATTGCCGAGGCTTGCACCAGTCTGCATTTTTTCATCGACCTTTTCCGAAAGCGGAATCGTCCACGTAAAGAGTGAACCGAATATCTCGAAGGCGGGGCGCATTAAATTTGCGACGGATCCGAACAATGCTTCCTTCATCAGGCGAAGAAGGAAAACGAGCAAAAAGCTAAGTCCGAAGGCGAGCGTGACGCTCGTCAAAATCCGGCGCCACTCGACGAAATGTCGCTTTAAGAATGGCGTCAGGACGAGTAGACCAAGCAAGACATAGGCGAGGAGCGGTGGTGTCAGTCCGGGGTACAAGAAACAAATCCCGACGAAGACAGCACCTGTCAAAGCAAAGCGGTACTCGAGTTCGATCGTCTCGAGGAAGGCACCGATCGCAGTCGCTAACAATAAGAAGATGCTGATCAATGGTGATACATAAAACAGGGCGAGCGCAGCAATCACTTGCAGAAGAATCCGGACTTTCCGAACGGGTAGGACGGCAAGCAGCGCAAAGGCAAGCAACGGGAGTGCCATCGTCTGTAAGAGACTGATGATGAGTAACCACCAGAGCAACATCATGCGCTCACCTCCTTTTGCCGATGACCGAGGTGGATCGCGGCAGTCGTCGACGGGACGGCCCGTTGGAGACGTTTCATGAAGTAGCGGCGCTCAAGCGGTAAGTCGTACTCTGACAGGCGCGCCAAACACTCCATCGTCCGTAAAAACTGTTCCTTTCCTTTTCCGGACGGAACATGATACCACTGACCATCCCGATTGACCATCGAAATCCAAAGACTGTAAGAGGCACCTTGTTTTTCAAGTTCCCGGATGATTGTCGCACCACGGGACAGCAGTTTTTCAAAGTCACTCCGTAAGGACAATCCGTCACCGGACAGACCGTCGATGATGACGGCATAATCATGATTCCGGACACGGTCGTATTGATAGGAATAGAGTTCGCTCGTCTTCGCATATGCTGACCAGTAAATTGTCTTGGCGTCTCCCGCATAAGGGACGACGGAATGAAAGCTCGATCGGTCCGTGAACGGGCTCGACCGATCAACCGTCTCACCGGGGATTTGCCGTTCGTTCCATTCGACGGAAGCAGGGGCGAAGTCCGGGAAGACATGCCCGAGTTGTTGAATCGGTAATGTCAAGTAGACCGTCATCGTATGGAACGGATCTGAAATCATCACATCGAACGACTGAATCCGAATCGTTCCGCGATGTGCGGCGATGACGTCAATTTCGAACGGAACGATTTGATTTTTACCGACGAACAGATGATGCCGCCAAAATTGACTGCCTGCACCATCGATTCGGACCTGATCCCCGAGCAAGCCGGATACAGTGACTTTACCGAGCGGAAACCTTGCCCGGTTTTCTAAAGCAAACGGGATGGCGAGTTCATCGTCACGAAAGGCACGTGTCGTTTCGACCAGTCGGACGTCGATCTGATTAGCTAAGTATTCGAGACACTTCGGCATATACCAGCCGTAGAGGACATAGGCGACGAATAGACTGGCGAGGACGAGTGAACCATATAGGGCGCAAAAGACACCACTTACCCCGACTAGAAATAAGAAGATGGGATGGAATGCTTTAGGTGTAATCAATTGCATGGTTACACCTCAGTCGGTACAGTCAAAGATTCAAGGGTTTGTTTGACGAGTCGTTCATTCGTCATCTTTAACGTCGCTTCAAGGGTCAAGACGAGACGGTGGGCGAGCAAGGGGGTGGCCAAGCTCTTGATATCTTCCGGCGTCACGTAATTCCGCTCATGCATCCAGGCGCGTGCTTTTGCCGCTTTCAGCAAGGCGAGCGTCGCCCGCGGACTTGGACCGATTTCGATGTCACGGTGCGCTCGTAGGGCGTCACATACATCAAGGAGGTAGTCCTCGACCGTATCTTCGATGGTTACGGCTGCGACTTCCTGTTTCCAGGCGTTCAATTGCTCGAGTGGGAGATGAAGATCCATCGCCTCGAGATGCGCGCCCCGCAAAAGTGCTTTTTCAGCAGTCCGGTCGAGCGGCGTGAACGAAAGTTTGAATAGAAAACGATCGAGCTGAGCTTGAGGCAACGGGAACGTTCCTTGTCCATCGAACGGGTTTTGTGTCGCGATGACAAAAAAGTGTTGCGGTAACGTATAGGACGTGTCACCGATTGTGACTTGTGCTTCCGCCATCGCTTCAAGGAGCGCTGACTGGGTGCGCGGGGTCGTCCGGTTGATTTCATCGACGAGGACGATGTTGGCGAACAGAGGACCGAATCGTTGTTCGAATGAGCCGGTCAACGGATTGAACAACTCCATTCCGAGTAAATCGGTCGGTAGCGTGTCGGCTGTACACTGGACACGGGAAAACTTCGCATCGAGCGACTGCGCCAATGCCTTAGCGAGTGTCGTCTTGCCGGTACCCGGTCGATCTTCCAGTAAGACATGTCCTTCGGCGAGCATGCCGATCAACAGATGATCGATGACATGGTCCTGCCCGAGGACGGATTGTTTTAAGGATGTACGTAGTTGTTGAAACATAAAATAATTCCCCCTTGTTTTCTTCTTCTCACTAAAGTGTACGAAAATTCAGATAAAACCGCCAGTAATTCTCGATATTCCTTCTAAATAATTCCATTAATCCGTAAAAAAGCAGACACGCTGTGTCTGCTTCCTGCGTCAATCCTCAAACAGTTCATCCATCAACTGGTCGATTTCCTGGCGACGCGCCACCGTCTCGGTACGTAAAATCCGGATCGAGCGCCCTTGCCATTCCAGCCGATCGCCGACTTCTGCTGCGACCGGCAGTCGTTCTCGCGGGAGTTGAATCGTTTCCCGTGCTTCCGTCTCACACAAGGCGAATGCCTCCTCAAAAGCTGTGACCGTCATCTTCATCGTCATGCCTCCTTAGTTCGGACGGAAGTCTTTGCGACTTGTGACGGTAATCGCCGTCCCATCCGATGTGTATTCAATCGTCCCCATCCGGTCCGTCCGGTCGATTGTGATGCTCTCTGCTGCTAAGGCATTCATGACTATCGGCCGGGGATGGTTGTAGGCATTTCCTTCTCCCGCTGAAATTAAGGCACGTTCAGGGTGGACCGCTTGCAGAAATGGAATCGACGACGATGTATCGGCACCGTGATGACCAATCTTTAAGACATCTGCCTTGACGTCAATTCCGGCTGTTAGTAATTGTTGCTCCGTCCGAGTCGGCGCGTCCCCCATGAAGAGGAACGTATTCTCCTCGTGCGTCATCTTCAGGACGGCACTCCAACTGTTTAAATCACGGGTCCCGTCCGTCAAAGGAGCGATGATCTCAAAATCGGCTGATTCACTCGGAATGACGACGCCGGCTTTCGCCGTTTTGATTGTCACCCCTTCATTTTTAACAGCAAGCAAAAAGTCACGATAGGTATCGGTCGTGTGATTGACACGCGGGGCGTAGACTTGGTCGACATCAAATGCTTCAAGGACGGTGTCGAGTCCGCCGATGTGATCGGCGTCAGGGTAGGTCGCGATGACGGCTGTTATGCGTCTCACCCCAAGCGCTTTTAAGTAGCGGACAACGTCATCTCCTTTCCCATTGTTGCCGCCATCAATCAAAATCGCGTCCGTCTTCGTCCTGATGAAGGTGCTGTCACCTTGTCCGACATCAAATCCGTATACCGAGACCGTCGTTTCGGCACGGTCGGTGCGTAGCGCTTCGTCTTCCCGCGTCATATAGAAAATGATGATGAGACCGAGGGCGAGCAGAATCGTCGAAGCCCATTTCATCGTCTAACCTCACTCTTTTCAAATTGATAGAGCATCCCGTTGCGCGGGTGACGGAAGCGGGGGCCGGTGTAACCACGTTTTTTCAGTGCCGTGCGCATCAATAACATCATTCCGCCGTGACCGACGAGGAGAACGCGTTCATTATTCTCGAACGCCAATTGATTCAACAACACTTCAATGCGTTGGTTGGCATCTTTAATCTGCGCCTGAATCCGTTTGCTGAACGGAGCGACGAGCCGACCGATGATCGCCCAGGCGAGGAAGGGGAGGCGAATCCGGGAATTGATTGTCGGGAACGGCACTTCCCGTAAAAGGTCGGTCACGATGATCTCATCCTCATAGACACTCTCCGCTGTCTGGATCGCCCGCGGCATACTGCTCGCATAACAGATCGTCCAGTCCGTCTGTCCGAGTTCGACCGGTTTGACATCGATCGCCGAGCTATCGTACCGTTCAATCCAAGCTTCGATATCGGAAGCGCTAATCCAACCTTTCGTCGGATATCCTTCTGTGACCCGGTGGTGTCTGACTAATCCAATCGTTTTCATTTTTGTTCGACGGTCTTTCTGGTAAAGCCAGGAAGCCGTCTCACCTCACTTTCTTTCTCGTTCTATAATACGAAGCGAATGGCGATTCCGCAGAGGAGTGCGCTCAAAATACTAAGTAAACTGCCGATGATATAATATTCCGCAAAACGGCGGTCTTCAAACTGCTTGAACCGCGCCAATGCTTTGAGAGCGATGATGAAGCCGATTGCACCAACCGCATTGACGGCGACGAGAATAACGATGATTGCCCGCTCGACGAGACCGATATAGCGACCAACGCCATTAATCTCTGTCGTGTAACTGCGGGCCGAATCCTCAACCTCGTGGGTGACGGAACGGCTGATCCCGTTCAATTGTTCCTTACGAGTCACTTTCCGCTCGAAATGGGATTCAATCAATCGGGGAGCGAACGGTAGCAGCAAGGGGGCGATGCCCCGTCCGACCAGTTCCGTCGCAACCAGGCTCCACATGATGATCCAAAGCACTTGGAAGGAGAGGGTGATAGCACTTGGCCAACTGATTGGGAACATCACCGCAATCAGACCAATGATGATGCCGATATGTAACAGTTGATCAATCCAAAAAGCCGGTGCCGGTTTGATGATCCGCTTAAGTTGCGAGCGGTCAATGACGGCGTGTGATCCGATAATCGCACTGAAGAGATACAGGGCACTTACGAGCTCGATTTGTCCGGTCAGGTAAAAATAACTTAAGACAGCCGCTGTACAGAGGCTATGTATCCCGAGGTGGACGAGCAGGGGGCGAAGCTTCCGGTGCTTGTGCTCCGCGATCCGTTTACCTTGCAGCGGGAAATCGGCAATGAGATGGGCAATCAGAAGGCTCAACAGTAAATTCATCCAATCGCCTCCCAGACTTGGAGTTGCTCGAGCGCTTGTATAAAAGCCGTTTCGAGTTGCTTCCGTTGTTTACGTTGCGAGCGGGCAACAAGTTTCGCGACGTTAATTCGGGCATCTTTTTCTTGAAAACCCATTTTTAGTCCGATTTCTTCATACGTTGCGTCCGGGAATCGGTCCATCAGTGTATGGAGCTCGACTTGACGATCTGTTTTCCCAAAATAAGCGGGATACAGCATATCGACATAGCCTGTTAGTAAAGCAGCCGGGAAATAAGGGGGGCCGGCGAAAACGATTTGATTGTCTGATTTTTTGGCCGCCTCTTGCGCTTCGAAGGCAAAAATGATGGCGCTACCGTTCGCTTCGTCGGCTTCTGTCGTCGAAAGCGTTTCATATTGACCAAATCCGACGCCGACATAACCGTCGAGCGGACTATTAACGAGTTCGAGTAAAACAGGATAACAGATTGGGTAGCTTTGGAAAACACCGAGTAAGCTGTCTCCAGACTTGATTTGAAATGGGACGAGTGCGTCTTTAAACTGATCATTTAATTGCTCCGCTAACGTCCGGAGTGTCTGCAATAATTCTTCTTTGTGCGGAAAAGTGCGTGAGTTTTTGACGTCAAATGAAATGGCGACGGCTTGCATCAAATTCCTCCTTTGTTACTGATAATCCGGTTACAACCGTAATGTTACCGACATAAAGGTAACAAGTGATTTGTTACTGTATTTAGAGTAACAGGGGTGGATGTAAAAAACAAAGGGGCAAACTGACTATTTTTTATGGGGGACATGCAAAAAAAATTATTTTTCTTTACTAGTTAACATAACATATATTATCAATAGTTAAATAATTATGTCTCATAAGTAAGGTAAACTCAATATAGTGAGACAAAACAAAAAACACGACATTAGCCGTGTTTGCGACAATCATATGGTTGATTACGTTCCAACCGATGAATGAGCCGATCAAGAAAAATATGATGCCGGCGTTCGAGCTGTGTGATGCGATCAAGCGGCAACCAGGCGAAATGGAAAAAATCACCGCAATCTTGACCGTCACCCGCAACACAATGCGTCCATCTGTTTTCTTGGCATTCGATATGGGCATGATAGAAATATGTGTAATGGACCCGCATCCGCTCCGGGTAACGCATCTCTTCTTCGCCAACGTATTGAACGGTCGCAAGTGATAGACCACTTTCTTCCAACGTCTCGCGGACGGCTGCTTCCTTGGCGATTTCTGCGTCTTCAATCGTCCCGGCAGGAATCTGCCAGTCACTATCTGGAGCTGATTGTGGATGAAAAACAAGTAGTTCCCATCCCTCTGGTTGTTCCCGTGTGATATAGATTGCTACTTTTTCGCGTCGTCTGAATTTCATCTTCATCACCTCTCCAGTTAGGCAGATGGCACAAAAGCAGCTAAGGACGGATCCGTAGCTGCTTGAGAAATACATATAAGCTACGCTTCGAACCGCTTCGCGTCTGATGTGACATGCTTGACCTGACCATTTTCTTTTATTGTAGCGGTTATTGGTCACTCTTTCAATTTGTAAACTAAAGATTCACCGATAATTTGTGGAAATAATCTAAAAAAATGATTAAAAAGACGACATTTCCTACAAAAAGACAGAAAAAAAGACGTCCCCCACGCTTCATCGTGAGGGACGTCTGACCGTCAAACGGTATACCAGTCAACGAGTGGACCGAATTTTTCTTCATCATACGCAAACGAACCATTCGATAACCGATCGAGATAAGACAAGGAACCGATTTGAATCGATTTTGCCTGCTCTTTTCCGATTAAAAGGAGTTCTTTTTGATTCGTGACATCAAGTAACGCCGCTACCTGATGCGGTTTTGATTTTAAATCACGCAACAATTGCTGACCACGTAAGGCACGATTCGTGATTTGGAACTGATCCGAAAGGCGCATCTTCTTCAAGGCACCCCGCTGTGTCAGTAAGACGATATTCGGTGCTTGCATAAAGGCAATCGCCCCTGCGACGACATCATCATCCTTCAGGTTGATGGCTTTGACACCTGCTGCCCGAACGCCGACGACCGGCACATCGTCTTCCGTGAACCACAGACCAAAGCCGTTTTGCGTTGCGAGGAACAATTGTTTCTCGCCAGTCGAGACCGCAGCATAGAGGACCTCGTCATCTGCTTTTAAGCGGACGCCTTGCAATGGTTTCGACTTCCGCTGGGCATTGTAATCGCTCAGTTTCGATCGTTTGACCATTCCTTGGCGAGTGACGAACAGACAATGTGATGTTTCGTCGAACGTCCGGACGAGATCGATCGAGAGGACACGGTCACCCGGTTCGAGTGGTACGAGATTCGCGACGTGTTGTCCGCCATCCTTCCATTTCGTATCTGGGAGCTGATGGACCGGAATCAATAAGTAATTACCGCGTATCGTCCAGACGATGACGTGATCGGTCGTCATCGCTTGCCCTTGATAGAGCAGACGATCTTGTTCCTTCATCTCCGGGAGGTCGTTCGAGGCACCGAATGAACGGAGCGACGAGCGTTTGATGTAGCCGTTTTTCGACATGAAGACCATCGTTTCTTCGACGGCGATCATGACTTCCGTCTTCAGCTTCAGTTCTTCGACTTCGGCTTCGACGGTTGAACGGCGTTCATCCGCGACTTGATCCTTTAAGATGCTCAATTCTTTAATGATGAGGCGGTTCCGCGTCTTCTCATCGTTCAAGATTTTCTCGAGACGCGTGACTTCCTTCTCGAGTTTTTCAGCCTCTTCCTGCAATTCGACGATGTCCGTATTTGTCAGGCGATACAGTTGGAGCATGACGACAGCTTCTGCTTGGCGGTCCGAGAAGGCGAAGCGTTCAATCAGATTCTCTTTTGCTTCCGCTTTGTTCGTCGCAGCCCGAATCAGACGGAGTGTCTCATCGAGGACGGAAATCGCAGTCATTAAGGCAGAGACGACTTCCTGGCGGCGTTTCGCTTGATCGAGATCAAACGTTGTCCGGCGGATGACGACTTCCTTGACGTGGCTTAAATAAGCATCCAGTAAGGCGAGCACACCCATTTGACGCGGTGTCCGCTCATGGATGGCGACCATATTGTAGTTATAGGCGACTTGGAGGTCGGTTTGTTTGAGGTAAAAATGTAAAATCCCCTCTGCATCAGCCTCTTTTTTCAGTTCGATGACGACACGCAGTCCATCCCGGTCCGTTTCATCGCGGACTTCAGCCACTCCTTCGACTTTACGGTCGAGGCGTAATTCTTCCATCCGTTTGACGAGATTTGCTTTGTTGACTTCGTACGGCAGTTCCGTGATGACGATTTGCTGACGTCCCCCGCGGAGTGTCTCGATTGTCGCCCGCGACCGGATGATGACTTTCCCGCGTCCTGTTTCGAACGCTTTTTTGATCCCGTCGAGCCCTTGCACGACGCCACCAGTCGGGAAATCAGGTCCTTGCATGTGTGTCAGCAGGTCGTTGACGTCATTGACCGTGCCTGAGATGCGACCGATTGCCGCGTCGAGGACTTCGCCCGCGTGGTGCGGAGGAATCTCTGTCGCGTATCCGGCAGAAATCCCGGTCGAGCCGTTCATCAACAAGTTCGGTAACAACGACGGTAAAACGAGTGGTTCTTCCGTCGTATCATCGAAGTTGAGTGTATAGTCGACCGTCTGTTTATTGATGCCGTCTAGAATCAAGCTTGAGACTTTCGAGAGACGCGCTTCCGTATACCGCATCGCGGCCGCGCTATCGCCGTCGATCGATCCATTATTCCCTTGCATGTCGACGAGCGGGTACCGTAACTTCCACTCCTGACTCAAGCGGACCATCGCCTCATAGACAGACGAGTCGCCGTGCGGGTGGTAATTGCCGATGACGACCCCGACCGTCTTGGCAGACTTCCGGTACGCACGGTCATACAGATTCCCTTCCGTATGCATTGCATAGAGAATACGCCGCTGGACGGGTTTGAGCCCGTCGCGCGCATCCGGTAAAGCCCGGTCTTGAATGATGTATTTCGAATAACGTCCGAACCGGTCACCGACGACCTGTTCGAGCGATAAATTTAAGATGTTTTGTAAATTAGACATGCTTTGTCACACTCGCTTTCGTCACGTGTTCGTTTTCAATGATTGAGATGTCTTCCGCGAGTCCGAACGCGACGTTATCTTCAATCCATGACCGGCGGTGGCCAACGTTATCGCCCATCAAGACGGAAACACGTTTTTCAGCAACGGCGGCGTCGTCGATCGTGACGCGAATCAAAGTCCGGGTCTCAGGATCCATCGTCGTTTCCCAGAGTTGAGGAGCATTCATCTCACCAAGTCCTTTGTAGCGTTGGATCATATAGCCTTTACCATACTTTTTCGTTGTTTTCGCAAGTGTGTCTTCATCCCAGACATACTCGAACTTCTCCGTTTTCCCCTTACCTTTCGAGACACGATACAGCGGAGGTAAAGCGACGAAGACTTTTCCGGCGTCAATCAACGGACGCATGTAACGGAAGAAAAACGTCAGCAGGAGGACTTGAATGTGGGCCCCATCGGTATCGGCATCGGTCATGATGATGACCTTGTCGAAATTACAGTCGGACAGGTCGAAATCTGCCCCGACCCCGGCTCCAATCGCATGGATGATCATGTTGATTTCTTCATTCTTCATGATGTCCGCGAGTTTCGCTTTTTCCGTATTGAGGACTTTCCCGCGTAACGGTAAAATCGCTTGGAACGTCCGGTTCCGTCCTTGTTTCGCAGAACCGCCGGCAGAATCTCCCTCGACGAGGAACAATTCATTTTTGTCGGCGTTTTTTGAAGCGGCCGGTGTCAATTTCCCGTTTAAGATGCTGGAACGTTTCTTTTTCTTGCCGTTGCGCGCTTCTTCCCGGGCTTTGCGGGCTGCTTCGCGAGCTTGTGCCGCACGAATGGCTTTTTTAATGAGCAAAGTCGCCGTTTGCGGGTTTTCTTCGAGGTACGTCGACAGACGGCGGCTGATGACGGCGTCACAACTCGTCCGTGCTTCAGGAGAACCGAGTTTTGACTTCGTTTGTCCTTCGAACTGGAGGAATTCTTCCGGAATCCGAATCGAGACGATCATCGTCAAGCCTTCCCGGATATCATTGCCGTCGAGATTTTTATCTTTTTCTTTTAATAAACTATTTTTACGGGCATATTCGTTCATAACGCGGGTCATTGCCGTTTTCGAACCGACTTCATGGGTTCCGCCGTCACGCGTCCGGACGTTATTGACGAACGACAGGACGTTTTCCGAGTAGGCGTCCGTGAACTGGAACGCGATATCGACTTCGATTTCGTTTTCGACGCCTTCAAACGCGACCGTCGGATGCAGGACATCCTTGTCGTCGTTCAAATAACCGACGAACTCGCTGACCCCTTCTTCGTATTGGAAGACATCTGCTTTGTCGGACCGTTCGTCCGTCAACGTGATTTTCAAGCCTTTTAAGAGGAAAGCGGATTCACGAAGACGTTCAGCGAGCGTTTCGTAGTTGTATGTCAAGGTACTGAAAATTTTCGCATCCGGCTTAAAATAGACAGCCGTTCCTTTTTGACGCGTCGCTCCCGTCTCAAGTAACGTCGTTTTAGGCATTCCGCCATTTTCAAACGTTTGCTCGAACTGTTTTCCGTCACGATAAATCGTCACCTTCAAGTCTGTGGATAAGGCATTGACGACGGAGGCACCGACACCATGCAATCCACCAGACGTCTTATAACCGCCTTGACCGAATTTTCCGCCGGCGTGGAGAACGGTGAAGATGACTTCTGCCGTCGGTTTCCCCGACGCGTGCATTCCCGTCGGCATCCCGCGCCCGTGGTCACGGACCGTGATGGCGTTATCTTTATGGATCGTGACATCGATCTGTTCCCCGAACCCGGCAAGGGCTTCATCGATTGCGTTATCGACGATCTCATACACCAAGTGGTGGAGTCCACGATGATCGGTCGATCCGATATACATACCTGGGCGCTTCCGGACAGCTTCGAGTCCTTCGAGCACCTGGATGGCATCGTCATTATAATTGTTTAAATCTGTCGCCATAGTTTTCACCTCATATAGAAAAACGCCGATTTTCCAAACATTCGTTCGTTTTTCTAGTAGTCTGTATCTAATTGTAGGCATCTTCTTGCTATCTGACAAGGGGGAACGTAAAAAAGACACTCACTCGCGTTTGAGTAAGTGTCTTGATTTGACTCGAAATCATAAGTATTGGTGTTCGATTTTGATGCATCGATTTTCGATATACGGGATTCCTGCCCCGAGCGCTAAACTTTCCGCTTCGACGCTCGACAGACCGAGCTGGTTCCAAATCATCCCGACGTCGCCATGGGCAACCGCTTCTTTTGCAGCGTCCGCTAAAAACTCGGAGCGACGGAACACGTCGACGATATCGATATGACCCGGGATGCTATCGACCGTCGGATAAACTTTTAATCCGTTCCATTCGTCAAGCATCGGATTGACGGGAACGACCTCGTACCCGTGCTGCACAAGATAATCGGCGATCCAGTTCGCAGTTTTCCCGGAATCACTTGAAATCCCGACGACGGCAATCCGTTTCGCTTCTTTTAGTAATTGGCGTGCTTGTTGATCAGAAATCATTCATTTCTCCCCCTATACGTAATTGAGTCAATCTTCTTGTCTATACCCGAATCACTTTCGGTTAAGCCGTGTTTCTAAAAGTTTGCAACAATTCCGAGAAAAAACGAAAAACGATCTGTACGAAAATGAGACGACCAACCACCTGTCGAAGTCATGTTCGATGCAACTGAGAGCGAAATTGGTTTTCAAGAATATTTTTCTGAATTTATTCTATCAAGGTGACATAATAAAATTATTGTTCTGTTTGACATAAGAAAATACACCTTTCGTTGATTTGCATCGAGTTGACCAGTCGCCCGTTAGTCGGAAAGTCGATGCAACTGAGGGCTCCCTGTCTGACAATTTAACATTGCGTGAAATAACTATTTCACGCAAACTAGTGTACCGTCTACCAACGTTTGGTATAGTAAGGTCAGAGGGGGAATAGACTGATGAGTTTATTTAAAAATCTAGGAAAAACCGTTAAAACCGTCCAAATTCCGGCCCATACCGTTGATCTACCAGGCTATCACCGGATGCCGGAATTTATTCGCGATTACATCGACCACTTAGCTTCAAAAAATTTCTCAAAAGCAACGATGCGTCGTTATGTGTATGATTTTGATTCGTTTTTTAGCTTTGTCGCCGCCGCGTCAGGGCAGGATGTCCGGGCGATTGATATCACGCAAGAGGCGTTCCTTGAGATTGACGGCGCGGGAATTGCGGCTTACGCCGAATACTTAGCCTTGACGAAGGGCAATGCGCCGAGTGTCATCAACCGGAAGTTGTCGGCGTTACAATCGTTATTTCGTCATTTGATTGACATCGGCGTCCTGTCGGAAAATCCGGTCGCAAAAATCAACCGCCCGAAACAAGCGAAGCGCGATCCGGTCTACTTAACGAAACGTGAATGGGATGAATTGATTCAATTGTTGCCGTCGAACATTGAGATGAATCCGCGGGAGGCGGCGCATTATGAGCGGGACCGCGTCCGTGATGTGACGTTATTCCAGTTGCTCGGCTATAGCGGGATGCGTCTCAGCGAGATGACACAATTGACGTGGAACGATCTCGATTTTCATGAAGGAACGATTCGCGTGATTGGTAAAGGCAACAAGGAGCGGGTCATTCCACTTGCGCAACCGGCACGCGTCGCCCTCAGAAAGTACGCCGCCCATTATCAGTTGTCGATGCGTGGGAAAGATGCTGTATTCGAAAAACAAGGGAAACCGCTCAGCCCGCGGGCGGTCCAACATATATTAAAGCGGCATACCGATCGGTTACGACCGGTCTTACCGTTTTTGGAACGGAAACAAATCACACCACACAAGTTACGGCATACGTTTGCGACGCGTCTCGCGACAGGTGGCGTCGATGTCTTGACGATTCAGCAACTCCTTGGGCACGAGTCCGTCGCGACGACTCAAGTCTATGCCCATATCGGCGATCAGGAGAAAAAACGGGCGATTGAATTATTTGATGGTGAACGATAATAGTATTATGTCACCTTATAGTAACTTTATAGTAAAGGAGACCACAGATGAATTTTGGATTAAGTGAACGAAAAATCAAACAAATGTCAGATACCTATGCCTTTCGCCGCGGAAAACGGTATGTGACGGCAAAAAAAGTGACCTTACGCAACTACACACCGGGTGACCTCTTCGTCGAGGCGGAAGTTGCCGGTGAAACACGTTTTCACGTCCACGTTCATCTCCGGGAAACGGGTGTTGACGCCGGATGCAACTGTCCCTCGCTCGCCATGGATGCCTCGTTTTGTGGGCATATCGTCGCAGTGCTGTTAGCCTTACAACAAATTCAAGCCTACGGGACGCCCGGACCGAATCGTCCGGCCATCACACCGTTTTCAGCGCAACCGACAATTGAAGATGCCGCAGCTGCAACCTATCTTGCGACATTGACACGCGAAAATAAAGCGCAGCTCCGGTTTGACGTCCGCGACGGCGGGATTGCACTCGAAAGCCTGACGACACAGCGCAGTTATCTCTTGTCCCTGCCCTACTTCGACCGTTTACTGAACGACCGCGACTGGTTACGGGAACGGGCGGACATCTGGATGAGCGCCGCTGTCCGGGGCCGACTCGTCAGCGGATCCCCTCGCGTCAAACTGGCTCTCGACCGGATCAATACCCGCCTGGAAGTCGTCGTCACGTTTGATTACGACGGCAAAACCGTCAACCCGTTGACTCCGACACGCTGGATCGGGCGTGACTTGTCGACGGAGCGGGCGGTGACGCGTTATTTGGAAGCGACAGGACTCTGCGCGGATCAAGCCCGTTATGTAGTAGAAGGAGAAAGTAATCACTACGTTGTCTTAAAAGGTTTACTTGACCCGATGGTTGCCCTCGGTCAACTCGAGTTATACGCGACGGCGAGCATCAAAACGGCATTGCTCCCCGGTCCATTCCATCCGAAAATTGAAGTCAACGTGACGAAGCGACTCGATTGGTTGACGTTCAAGTTTTCGATGGACGGGATTTCAGAACAAGAACTGTCGGCGGTCCTCGCGTCACTCGTGACGCAAAAGACGTACCACCGTTTACGCTCGGGACAATTGTTGTCGCTTGAAGACCGTGCCTTCAAGCAAATCAAGCGGTTGTTGCTTGAAGCGGACGCGACGGAACAGACGTTGCTTGAAGCGGAATTGACCGTTCCTGCCGTGCCGAACTTGTCCCTGTTGACCCCGGCTGCCTTCTTGACGGTCCATAGTCAATTGAAGGAACGATTGCTCGAGATGAAAGCCGGAAAAACAGAGCGACTGGCGTTACCGGAACCGCTCGCGACACAACTTTTGCCGTATCAGCAAGACGGCGTCCGCTTCTTCAAGAGTCTTGCGGCACACGACTGTCATGGCATCTTAGCGGACGAGATGGGACTCGGCAAAACGATTCAAGCCATCGGTTATATCGAAACGCTCCCGAGTGCACGTGTCTTGATCGTCGCCCCGGCGTCACTCCTCTACAATTGGGCAGCAGAGCTGCACCGCTTTGCCCCGACACGCACCGTCCGTGTGCTCAGCGGGAGTCGTGCGTCGCGCTTACGACAGCTCGAAGACTTGCCGGACGACGTCATTCTCATCATCTCCTACCCGTCGCTCCGGCTCGACATCAAAAATCATCAAACGATCCATTACGATTGTATCTTTTTTGATGAAGCACAACATCTGAAGAATCCACGGTCGCAGACGACGGTCAGCTTAAAACAACTGTGGGCGACGCGGCGGTTTGCCTTGACGGGGACGCCGCTCGAAAACAAGACGCTTGATCTCTGGTCAATCTTTGACGTCGTCTTCCCGGCACTCTTGCCGGACCGGCAACGGTTTCTCGACTGGTCAGCACGGGACGTTCAACAATTCGTCGAACCGTTTTTGCTGCGCCGGACGAAAAAAGATGTTTTGCAACAGTTGCCGGCGAAACAAGTCGTCCATCAGTACACGGAACTGACGGCGGCACAGAAAAAACTCTATGCCGCCCACTTGGCAAAGTTACAGCTCGAGACGTTACAGCATCTCGATCAGTCAAAACCGGAAGAACGGATGAAGTTACTCGCCGGATTGACCCGGCTCCGGCAAATCTGTTGCGATCCCCGGTTGTTCGTCGAAAACTACCGTGGTCGGTCGGCGAAACGGGACCGGTTGCTCGCCTTGATTCAAGAAAAACGGGCAGCAGGCAAACGGATCTTAATTTTTTCACAGTTTACAAAAATGCTCGATTTGATTCGGGACGACCTGCATGAGTTGCACCTCCCTCATTTCGAACTGCGCGGGGATACACCGATTGCGGAGCGTCTCGAACGCTGCGACCGTTTTAATGCAGGCGAAGTCGATCTGTTTTTGATTTCACTGAAGGCGGGCGGCACCGGACTGAACCTGGCGACGGCGGATACTGTCATCTTATATGACAGTTGGTGGAATCCGGCTGTCGAACAGCAAGCGGCTGACCGGGCACACCGGATGGGACAAACACAGACGGTCGAAGTCATTAAATTAATCACGAAAGGCACGATCGAAGAAAAAATCATCGAGCTGCAGGAACGGAAAGCGACACTCGTGACGGATATACTTGAACAACCGGCGTCACTTGCGTTATCGGTCGATGAGATGGTTCAATTGCTTGAATAAGAGGAAAGGCACCGATTTCTTTACATGATGTAAATCGTTGCTGCTCTAGGGAGAACAGGTTTCTGGCTATCGTTTTTTCTCCGGTTGATGTTTAGCTTTTAATGTTACAGGGGTATAACTATCATAGCACCGCATCAGCGAGTTGCTTTTACAACCACATGTTTCTCAATATCAGCGTAATGACCTGGGAGAGAAATGCTAACCACTCACTTCGATCTTCATTTTTATGAAATCAATTTGAAATAGCATTCGATGCACTGTCTTGATCCGGAACGATTCGTTCCACTCCTTTCTTCATTACCTTTTGAGGGCTATACCAAATTCAAGGGGGAAATGAACATGTCAGTAACATTAAAAGTAGAAGAACGCGAAGTACGCCCACGCTCACTTAGAAAGCAATTACGTCATGAAGGAAAAGCTCTTGGTGTCGTGTATGGTTACAAAGTGGAAAGTACACCGATTGCCTTTGACGAAAAAGCATTGATCAAAGTCGTTCGTGAACATGGTGAGAATGCACTTGTTGCACTTCAAATCGGTGGTAAAAAAGTCAACACACTGATCAACAAACTCGATATGGATATCTTCACACCAACAATCAAGCACGTTGAATTCATCGCTGTTAAAATGGATGAAGAAACAGAAGTCGAAACAGATATCGTCCTCGTCGGCGAAGCGGCTGGTGCAAAACTTGGTGGATATCTTTCACAAACACTCTTTAAAGTAACAGTTGCAGCTACACCAGATAAATTACCGGAACGCGTCGAAGTCGATGTGACAAATCTTAACCTCGGTGATTCTCTATCGGTTTCGGATTTACCGGAAGAAAAAGAATACCGTATCGTTACGGAAGGTGACATTCAAGTCGTTGCCGTCGTCGAATCGACACTTGAAGCGGATCTCGAAGAAGCAGATGCTGAAGAATCAGCTGAAGCGACAGAAGAAGTTTCTATTGAAGAACAAACGGAAGAAAAAGAATAATTTTTCTTACCCTCCCCTCGCGGAGGGTTTTTATCTGTATTGACAACTGTCGGTAGAGTCGGTACAGTAAATAGCGTACACACTATATGCACATCCACTAGGGGAGCCCATTGGCTGAGACGATTCACTTCGGACCCTTTGAACCTGATCTAGTTCATACTAGCG
This sequence comes from Exiguobacterium sp. s127, assembly GCF_018618695.1. Lineage (NCBI taxonomy): Bacteria > Bacillati > Bacillota > Bacilli > Caryophanales > Exiguobacterium > Exiguobacterium sp. s127. The sequence continues at coordinate 63,493 of NZ_JACSMO010000012.1, forward strand.
TAGGAAAGTGGAGCGGTAATTCGTTCAATTTTTCTGCATGTTTGCAGATTCAGCGACCGCTCTCTTTCATAGAGGGCGGTCTTTTTGTTTGTCTGGTGGTTGTGCCAAAGGGAGATAGGAACATGAACAGTTGGAAAATGAAAGAAATCATCGTCATGATGATGTTGTCGGTTGCTTGCGGGGTACTCTACTTAGGGTGGTCGACATTGTGGTTACCGATTTCCGCGATCTTCGGACCGGTCGGATCGAACTGGATGTTCGGGATTTGGGTCATCGCGAGTCCGCTTGTCGCCTACATCATTCAAAAGCCCGGGGCAGCACTGATTGCAGAAGTCGTCGCCGCGGCTGTCGAATTATTCACGGGGAGTCACTTCGGATTATCGGCCTTATTGATTGGTTTCGCTCAAGGAATCGGTGCCGAAATCGCTTTTGCCCTCTTCGGATACCGGAAGTTCAACACAATGACGTTAGTTCTATCCGGAATGTTCGCCGCAATCGGCAGTATGGTCTATAGTCTTGTCGTCAATGGTTTCGCCTACTATACGACGACGACACTTCTGTTGACGTTTTCCCTTCAACTCGTCAGCGGTGCATTGCTCGGTGGATTACTTGCGAAAGTCATCGTCGATGCGCTCGTCAAGACAGGGACGTTGAACGGTTATGCGATCGGGCGTAAGCGGCAGAAACCGGATGCGGCATGATTCATTGTAACGACTTGTCTGTCCGCTATCCGGGGCAACATGACAACGTCCTGCACCACGTGACGGTGACGCTACACGAAGGGGAAACGACGTTGCTCGTCGGACCGAGCGGCAGTGGGAAAACGACGTTTTTACATGTTCTCGCCGGCTTATTACCTGACGCGATTGAAGCCGATGTCAGCGGCCACTGCAAAACGAACGGGACGGTCGGAATCCTTTTTCAAAATCCGGACGACCAGTTCTGCATGCAGACCGTCGGAGCGGAAGTTGCCTTTAGTCTTGAAAATCGCTCAGTCGACGGCAGTCAGATGGATGACCGGATTGACGCCGCACTGGCACGTGTCGGCCTTGATGTGCCGCTGACGACACCGATTATGCAACTGTCAGGAGGGATGAAACAACGACTCGCCCTCGCCTGCGTCCTAGCGCTTAAGCCGGATATTCTATTGCTTGACGAACCGACGGCGCAACTCGATCCGGCAGGACATCGGGTTTTGATGCAGCTGATTGAGGAACTCCATCACGACCGGACGTTGACGCTCGTTCTGATTGAACATCAGCTTGACCGCTGTGTGACGTTCAGTGACCGGGTGCTCGTCTTCGATCACGGCGGAACGATTTTACGCGATGGTCCGCCGCTTGATGTCTTCGGTCAGCATCGCGATGAACTTGAACGACGCGGCATTGCGACGCCGCTCCTCTACCCGTATCAACTGGAAACCGTGCCACCCGCTTCTTCCCAGGCGGGGCGGTTACGAAAAGTGAATAACAACCGTCCTCCGGTTCGGTACGACAATACGTTCGCGCTGACGCGCACCGCGTTAGGACGCCGTAAGCAAGTGATTGTCGACGACCTGTCGCTTGCAACACACGCCGGAGAATGGATCATGGTCGTCGGATCGAACGGTGCCGGGAAAAGCACGTTGCTCGAAACACTGGCGAAATTGATTCCGGCGCAAGGCGGTACGGTCCGCTTGTTCGAAAAAGAACTGCGGACATGGAAAAGTCGGAGCTATTACCGACACGTCGGATTCGTCTTTCAACAGCCAGAGCTCCAATTTCTCAAGCAGACGGTCGAAGGCGAGCTCGTCATCAGCATGGATGCACCGACGCCGGAGCGGATTGAAACGGCGTTGCAATCCTACCGGTTAACCCATGTCGCCCGTCAGTCGCCCCTCGCTCTGAGCATGGGTCAAAAGCGACGGCTCAGCGTCGCAACGATGTTGTTAGAACCAAAAGACGTCCTGTTGCTCGATGAACCGACGTTCGGTCAAGATGCCGAGACGACAAGTCAACTCATCGAGATGTTCGAGCAGGCGCGATTAAACGGGACGACGCTGATCATGGTGACGCATGACATGGAGCTGGTCCACCAGTATGCCGACCGGGTCCTCGTCCTTGGTGACGGGCGACTTCAGTTCGACGGCACACCGGACACTTTGTTTAAAGACGAGACGTTACTCGAGCATAACCAACTCTCTCGTCCGTTATCGTATTTGTATCAGCAACTCGAGGAGGTGAAACGTCGTGCAGGAAAACGACTCCCCGCTCGCACGTATTAATCCGGCACTCAAGCTCGGTGCCCTCCTGTACGTGATGGTGCTCTTGATTGCGGCACCGACGTTACGCGAAACGATAGCCTTACTTTTACTCGCTGCGGTCGGATTGGGCTGCTCCGGTTGGTCACTGTTGACGCTCGCCAAACGGGTCTCCCCCTACCTCGTCTTGTTCTTGCTGACATTTTGGATGATGGCAGCCTTCGGAAAAGGCAGTACGGAAGTTTGGTCATTCGGTTGGTTTCGCGTCACGGAAGAAAGTATCGGTCATGCCTGGTTGATTGCACTGCGGATGCTCGCCTTCGTCTTCCTCAGTTTGACGTTCATCGCGACGACCGACCAAACCCGGTTCGTCATGAGCCTGATTCATCAGTGCCGCCTTCCGGACCGTCTCGCATACGGCTTTTTAGCAGGGATTCGTTTTATTCCGATCTTTCAGCAGGAAATAAGAACAATCCGTCAAGCACGGCGTGTCCGCCAACAGCACTCGATTTGGCCATGGCAGACGTTTTTCGCCATCAGTTTACCGCTTTTTACGAACAGTATCATCCGTTCGGAACAAATCGCGATTGCGATGGAAGCGCGTCGGTTTCAAGCCGAGCGGACGTATTATGTCCGTCCTGTCGTGACGCGTCACGACCAAGTGTTTTTTTGTCTCGTTTGTCTCGTGGCGAGCTTGCTTCGGATTGTCCTATGACATTCATTAGATTAACGCGGACGGATTCAGGGAATCATAGTTTCGGAAGCAGTTAATTTAAAGAAGTAGGTGAAGGTTTGAAACGAATCGTATTAGTCGGGGCAGGTCATGCCCATTTAGAATGTATCAAGGAAGGAACGCATCCGGATGTTGAATGGATCGTCATCAACCCGTCCCGTTATCAGTATTATTCAGGAATGTTCTCCGGTCTTGCGGACGGCACGTATCGACTCGAGGAGACCCGGGTCGATGTCAAAGCACTCTGTGCGCGTCACGGAAAGACATTGATGGAGGACCGTGTCACGCGAATCGATCCGCAAACGAAACAAGTTTTCTGTCAATCGGGTCAAATCATTCCCTATGATGTTGTATCGTGTAACATCGGTTCGAATGACTGGAATGTCTCAGATGCGACGTCACGCGTCACGATCAAGCCGAATTATCAAATCGATCAGGCGCTCCGTCAGTTTAAAGAGGCATCGTCGCCCGTCATCGTCGGGAGCGGTGCTGCTGCAATCGAGATGGCCGCCTCATTCCAATCGGACGGTTGTCCGGTCACGCTCGTCCATGATGAACCGCTCCTCGCAGGACACCCGGCAGAAGCGAGCATCCTTGACCGGTTGGATACGCTGGGCGTGACACGCATCGTCGACCGGTTCGTCTCTCTTGATGAGCAAACCGTCCGGCTCCAGTCGGGCCAATCATTTAAAGCAGATGCCGTCCTGTTTTTAGGTGGCGCGTCAGCGCTGGATTTGTTTAAGGCATCCGGCCTCTATTGTGATGACCGCGGGTTTTTACTCGTCCACGAGACGTTCCAGTCGCTAGAGGACCCTTCTCTGTTTGCCGTCGGCGACTGTGCGACGCTCGCCGCATATCCGAACACACCGAAGAACGGTGTAACCGCCGTCCGGCAAGCACCGGTCTTGCTTGAGAATCTCCTTCGTTTCATCAATCAGGAACGTTTGCGGACGTTCCGGCCGCAAGCGCGTTACTTGACGATTCTTTCGATGGGACATCAGCAAGGGACCTTGCTTTACGGACGACACTATCAGACGAATCATTTGAGCTGGCGTTTGAAACAATGGATCGATCGCCGGTTCATCAAAAGTTATACGACATAAGAACTCGAATTTCGAATGAACTGGGTGTTCGGTTCAAGGCGGAACGTGCACTAAGGTGTCTGCATGTGGAACCTCCTAAAACAGAGAGGTATTCATTCCTCAATCTAGACACAAAAACAGCCATCACATACTTGCGATGGCTGTTTCAGACTGTAGACAACGTGCTATCAGGAAATCAAGCGTCTTTTTTCGTTACTTTCCTCGGGCGAGGCGCAAGCCGTTGCTCCTTGATCCTAACGGACAACGAGCAGGGTCTTGCCTGCCTCTGAAAGTGCGTTAAAAACGCACTTTTTCCCGTAGGAGTCAACGAAACGTGACGCTTTTTAGGGAATACCGTGAGATAAATCCAAATATGCAGACGGTTTAGAGCGTAATCTGTCTTGAATCGCTTAGAACTGCGAACGATTGCCGCTTTGAATACGAGGTGAGACAGGAAAGCGCATCTCGATATAGCATTTTCAGGCTTCATAACCGTTTAGCTACAGCTTTAACAGCCATCGCATACTTGCGATGGCTGTTTTTCGTGTCTTTGATTATTTTAAGAAAGCAAGTAACGTATCGTTGAATTTTTCGCGTTCATCGAGTACTGTCCCGTGCCCGCTCTCTTCAAATGGTTCGATCCGTGAGTTCGGGATTCCTTTTTGCATCTCTTCCGCAAATTCAAACGGACAGACTTTGTCTTTTTTACCGTGAATGATTAACGTCTCGACGTCAATCTGCTGCAATTCATCCCGTAAGTCTTCGTCGCGCAAGGCGATTGCCGATAAAATCGTGCCGTGAGAAGAGGCTGCGACACTTAAGTTGTGGAACCATTGTGTCAGCGGTTCTGAATGGTCTTGTTCAAAGAAGATTTTTCCGAATCCTTCAAGCATCGCCGGACGGTCTTTTCTCGTATCGGCAATCAAGTCATCGACTTCGTCTTTTGTCATCCCGTACGGGTACCCTTCCCGTTGCGTGAAGACCGGAGCTGCAGCACCCGCAAGAATCAATTTCGAGATTTTGCTCGATCCGTGGTTAAGGAGATAGCGTAACGCAATCCCGCCCCCCATTGAAAAGCCGAGTAACGCTGCGTCTTTCAGTTCGAGCTGCGTGATGACTTGATCGATGTCAGATGCCATCGTTGCATAATCATATCCGCTGGCTGGAGCATCCGATTTGCCGTAGCCGCGGTAATCAACTCCGATGTAACGGTAGCCGGCGTCGAGCAAGGCATTCTTTTGATATTCGAACATGTTGTTATTCGCTGGCCATCCGTGTAACATGACGACCGGTTGTCCTGAACCGACATCTTCGACATAAATTTTAGTTCCGTCAACTGCTTGAATGAATGTACCCATTTGAATAACCCCCGTGTAGTAGTGAAATTCGTGATGATTGAGTATTACCCGTTCTGATAGATTATTAACATCTTAAGGTTAAAGTGAAATGAAAAATAGATAAAATATGGAAAAATATATGGTAAAATAAGTAGAAAACGACGGGGAGGGATTGTCATTAAATCATGGTCACTGGCATTAGGACTGGCCTGCAGTCTCGTCTTGACCGGGTGCGGTCAAGAACGTTTATTGAAGCTTGAGTCCGTACCGGCGTACTGGTCAGTCGAACGTTTTACCGATCATCAATTCGTAGACGATGTATCGACGAAAGAGAAAAAACAATTGTTAAAAACGTGCAAGAATAAAAAGACGACGGCACTGCCCTCATCCTACCGGATCCTTAATACATATGAGATGTACTTTTCCTTAAAAACGCTTGAAATGTATGGAGCTCAAACCGAGGTCTTTTATCTCGCTGAAAAAGAAAACCTGTACCTCGCCTGCCGGTCGCGGGATACGCATCAATTAAAAATTCATCCGGTCGAAGCAAAAGACCATCCGTGGGTGAAGGTAGACCAAGGAACGGACAAAACGCCCTTGCAGACGCCGACATTTTTCCCGGTGACGGAAAAACAACGGACACGCCATGCGGATCAAAATCGTGAAGCGAAAACAGAGGGTGATTTCAGCCGTCGTCTCGCACCCTTCCATAACTTACATATGCCGATTGCAGGACAAATACTCGTCATCCTGACAGAGAACAACAAAGAGCACGTGCTCGTCGATGTCCCGACTTCGTTCATCAACCAGACGACAGACTTTTATTTGACGACGCGTCCGAGCGGGAACGGAGCAAATGCGATATATCATTCGATTACTTTCGAAAGTCCCGGTTGGTACCTGCAGGACCGGATCGTAATGACGACATATGATCAGGAAAAAGTCGACATGACGTACCATCCCTTACCGGAGACACTTACGGCGAATCAAACGATTCCGTATGTGACGTTACGCGCAAAAAATGAGCTGGGCGATGTAGAAGAAAAAACCTTGTCCTTACGCTATCAACCGGTCTATCAGAAGGTGAAGTTATTCGAAATGGACGATGAAGAACGCAATGACGGAATCGAAGGTTTCCTCCATCCGACGATCGAGTCCCTGCAAGAAGGCAATATCCGCAAAATTGGTATCATGCCGGATGAATTATCACTTGCCCTCGCGAACGAACTGAAACAGGTCACCCTCGAGCAACCGCAAGGAAATAAACCGTCGCTTCAGTATTTAACACTCGTCGACAAGGGGAAAACACAAACGTTCACCGTGTATTTAAAAAAGCGTGCCCAGAAAACAGATGTCTACCTGCAAGACACAACCTCGAAAAAAGGTACAAAATTGTCAGGTGAGCTGGCTGCACAGCTCGCGGAACAGATTGAGGGGGAATGAGCTATGCGCATACGGTTCGTGTTGGCCCTCTGCCTCGTATTCTTAAGTGGCTGTGCTGAAGATCCGGAACCGGTTCAGTTCAGCTATGTACCGGACCTTTACGATACGTTAAACGTCAGCGATTTTAAAAGTGCCGATCCGAAACTGGGGAGCCTGATTCAAGAAGTCTGTCATCAAAAAAGGTCAAGCCACCAAAACAGTATACCGTGGGTGACCATTATTACGTCTCGCTCGTCAACATCGGACTGTTCATCGAAGGCATGCGGGCGACGTACATCGAGTCGGACGGTCAACCATACCTTTATTGTGAAGATATGCGGCATCTGCCGACGTTCCATTCGCTAACGAAAAAACAAAATTCGTTTTCAACTTCAGCCTTGACGAAACCGGTGAAAAAGATCGAAATCAAGACCATTGATCCGAAAAATCGTCAACTGTACAGCCATCTGGTCGATCACGTTCGCAAGTCGCAAATGCAGTTGACACTGCCGACGACGGGATACCTCGTCATCCGGGCGACGAATGATCAGACGAAAGAAACAACCGTCACGAATGTGATGGAATTGACGCCGTTTGCTCACGGGATACCGCACTTCGTATTTATTGATAAGACGTACATGGACGACCGAAATCAGATTCGTCCGCACCTGCTGACGGATGGGATCAATCTTCTTTTTGAAGCACCGATTATCGAGGCGGAAAAACCAGTCAAGGTACGCTTTACACCGGCAGAACCGAACATTCAGGGTGAGTATGGATCGCTACAGGTAACACCGACATCAGGAGAACGGTCGCGCTATACGTTGACCGTCAGACAGGAGTCCGAGCTACCGCCAGGCATCAAGCTGCTACCGGATGACGACGACAGTTCGGAGTCCCCCCGCCATGCCATTTTTCATGACCGTCCGTTTCCAAAGGTCGACTACACACAAAAAACGCCATATGACGAATTAAGCGAGCAGGAATTCCTGATGACATCCACCTCAGAAATGAAGACATTGACCGGATTGATCAAGCAGAGTCAGGTCGCAGAGAAAAAGGGAAAACTCGCAGAGCGGTCCTATTTGACGCTCTTCAACGGAGATCAAGCACAACAGTATCGGATTTATCTCGATCGACGTGTCAAAAAGACGGATATCTACCTTGAAGACCGGACGCGGAAAATCAGCTTTAAATTGACGCCGGAAGCACGGGACTTACTGCTCGATTCCTATCAGATCAACTGATTAGAATAAAAAATGCTGGGTGACATAAATGAGACAACATACGAGGATGAAGACAATGCCTTCTTGCAACCATTCTGCACGGGACAGCGGTTCCCGCAAAAACGAGGCACAACCGATCAGGATGGCAAAGAAATAAAGATAGACGAATCCACCTGACAGTAAAAAACCGAGAATAAATACCATGCCGAATACTACGGTCATACCGGATACAATCAGTTTCCGTCGCGTCATGCTGTCTCACCTCTGTTGTCCGTTTTAACTCTTTTACCCATTTCTGCGAAAGAACATGTAAAATGCCTGACATCCGAAGAACGGGTGTCAGGCATTTCAGACTGTAGACAAACCCTCATATCCACGTGGAAATGAGGGTTTGTCTTATGTATGCGTAAAAAATATGACACTCCATTAGGATTCCGACTGGAATCCCATGACCAATTGGCCAATTTTTTGAGGTTC
>NZ_JACSMO010000013.1:0-62727 GCF_018618695.1 Exiguobacterium sp. s127
CGGGGTTAGCCTGATCAATTTTCGACCGTTAGGTCGGATCACTCAGGAATCCTCCACCTCTAAGCGAAGCGTAGGTGGAGGTAGTTCAAGTCGTAATCTAGATGGAGGAACCACTATGAAATACATGCGTTACCTGATTTACTTCGGATTGATTGTCACAATCAATTATTACTTGTCGATGTACGTTACTGTCGATAAAAAGCTGCTCCATTCCTTGCTGGCGTTCGTCATCTTAATCGGTGTTGCTTTCGTCTTGATAACGATTGAATATTTCGTTAATCGAAAAGTACATAAATCCCGCGACTAGTCTGTCGAAGCATGCGAAAAGGAGCACAAGCGTCGTCCAAAGTAATCGGACATGCTCGTGCTCCTGTTCTGTCTCAGTCAGGCTTTTCTTTTTTCGTTCAGCTCTTTTGTTTCCTGGTTACTCCAGCGCCACTCTGTCCGGCGACTGATGAACGATGTCAAAAACATCAGGAATGTCATGACTGGTAACAGAAGCCACCACGATTGCATGAAAAACAACGAGGCAAAGGAATCGATGAAAACAAAGGTATGGGCGACGTAAATCCACATGAACAGTGAACTGACGAATAGAATCGCTTCTGCCGTCGTAATGAAATCAAGTTTCTTCTCTTGCATACTTTACCTCCGATCAAGAGCGAACCGTCTCCCGGCTCGCAGTTGCTGCGACATGTTGTTCACTTTCGCTATCCAACAAAATCGTCCGGTTACGCCCTTGCTGCTTAGCGGTATACAACGCTTCGTCGGCGATGACACTCATCCGCTGAATATGAATGTTCTTCCCGTGGGCGACACCGATCGATGTCGTCACATCGATTGCCGGGAATCCATCGATTTGGAAGTGCTCAGCAGCAATTCGTTGACGAATCCGGTTTGCGACTTTGGTCGCTTTTTCCGGTGCTAAATCATAGATTAAGACCATGAACTCCTCGCCGCCAATCCGTGCCGTAAAATCATGCGGACGCGTTTCTTCTTTCAGAATGTTCGCGAACTGTTGTAGGACGAGGTCACCATTGCCATGCCCGTATGTATCATTGACGTGCTTAAAGTGGTCGATATCGAGCGCGAGAATATTGTAAATCCGACCTTCCTGTTCAAGTCCTGCCGTCCGAGTATCCCAAACCCGGCGATTGTAGAGACCGGTCAAATGATCGACTTCGGCTGACTTTTTATAAATGTCGACTTGCCGGTTCAACAGTTGAAAATCGAGCGTCAGCAGACTGGACAGAATACCGACTACCAAACCGATTGTCCATGTCGATAACAGGAGGGTGAGGGCAGGTTGACCCCAACCTAAATTAATCAAGACGGCGATGGTGATCATTGATAATGCCCAGATGTTCATCGAGACATTTTGAAAAAACGGCCGATTGAGCAGTTTCCGGTGAAGCGCAAGCATCCCGAAACTGATGCAGAGGACGGCGGTGAAGCCGACGATAGCTTGTTCCGTCACCCCGAACAAGAAGCGGGAACAGGCAATGATCAGTGTTGCGATAACGAGCGGGAAGCGCCCCCCGTAAAACGCGAGCAAGACGAGTGGGAGGTGACGCAAATCCATCCGAAGCGTCTCATTGACGGCGATTCCCTTGAACATCAATAAAACACCTAGTGCCCCAGTCAAAAGGCCGACGATGATTGACTTGACGACATAAGATTCAAAATGGGTGGAATGGATAATTTTCGAGATGATATAAAACCCTGTGAAGGCAATGCAGGCATTCACGAGCAGTTCGACGATGAACATGGTTTTCACATCCTTGCACATGATACTTTCACATTACCACTTTGACAAAAGTTGTCAATAAAAGATAACCATTGGATATGTACATTTTTCATACACCAGATTATTTTATTCAATATAATTCAACCTGAAACCTTTTCTTCCTCCTTTTCGTAATACTAGTTGAAAAAGGGGGGAGACAGATGAGTACAACACTTGGTTCACTACTCGCCATATTGATTATGCTCGTCACAATTATTTATGGTGTCGTCTACATACAAAAAAAGAAGCGGAACACGGATCAGGAAGCGACTTACAAAATCGTTTTCACGACAGCGATTGTGCTGCTCGCTTTACCGTTTATCTTAACGATATTTAAGTAACATGGAGGTAGTATCTTGGAACAACTCATCATTCTTATTGGTTCATTTGTAATTGCGGGTGGGATGCTCTTTACGATCATCCGAGCGGGGTCAATCGCTTACCGCCGGCAACAAATCTCAAAAGGACTGTTCGTGTTCGCGACCGTCTCATCGTCGATCGGGGCCGTGTTACTCGCGGGACTGCTGCCCTTATTGTTTAGTCTCTGGTTCGAGTGAAGACTAACGAAACGTGTGTCACTGATTTTTTAATCAGCTGACGCACGTTTTTTTTATTTTTTTTCGAACAATTGTCGAAACGGTCCTGTTAATCCTTAAGAGAAAGGAGGCGAACCTCCTTTGCATATCAAAGGAGGAACGAGCGATGCACCCTTATTTACAAGTCGAGCACCGTGTCCTGCGCGACGGACAACAGTTTTCATCGGTTCATGAAAAAATGATTTATTTGATTTTGGCAAGTTATGCCGGGGCGTCCGGGAGTGCCTTTCCGTCGCACCAGACGATTGCGGACGCCGTCCCGTGCGGCAAGACGACCGTCAAAGCGTGTCTTGCATCGTTACTTGAAAAAGGGTTGATTGAAAAGGAGGAACGCTTCAATCAACACGGGGGACAAACATCAAATGAATATCACGTCCGATCGGTTCCGGACGCGGTACGACTACCGGGGGAGCAGGAGCCGACTACCGGGGCGGCGCGAGGTGACGACGAAGAACCTGTCTTGAAGAAACAGTCTTTAAAAAAAGAACCATCCTCAACGGCGTCCTCCGTCTTCGCGTTGTTCGAAGCGGAAATTGGCTGCACCTCCCCTTGGATCAAACAGCAACTGGCGCAAGCCGTGATAAAGACGAGTCATGACGTCGTCGTCCATGCAATCGAACAAGCGGCAGCGGCGAATGTCCGCAAGTGGCAATACGTCAAAGCCGTCATCGATCAGTTACATGCGCGCCAAATCACGTCAGGTGAACAAATCAACCGTCATGAATCGAGACGGGCGGAACGACCGGCAAGGACGAAGCCGACGAAGCACCGTTCGTCAGCCGTATTACCGGCTTGGGTCGAAATGGAGCGGACAGAGCAGCGGCTGTTCGAAGAAAAGCGACGAGCGGCTTGGACGGCGTCAGTCCCGGAAGAAGCCGAACTGACGGACTTGCTCGCCCAATTGATTTAAAAAATAAAGGAGGATACACAGATGACTATCAGCACAGCATGGTTACTCGAACGCGCCGATCGGAAATTATCCGTCAAGGGAATGGACGCGGATGTCGTCACGATCACGCGGAGCGTCATCAAAGAACTCGCACCGCAACAGATTTACGTCGGCGTCGCGCAAAGCTACCGGACGAAACAGGAACAGGATGCCTTGTATGCTGTAGGACGGACACGCCCCGGAAAAATCGTCACCTACGCGCGCGGGGGACAGTCGAATCATAACTTCGGTGTCGCCGTCGATCTCTTTTGTTATTCATCTGACGGAACACGCGCTGAATTTTTAGCACCACCGGACAAACGGTTGTCACGGATTGTCGCGGCGATGAAGCAGCGACAGATGGAATGGGGCGGGGACTGGACACCATTTCGGGATTATCCGCACTTTCAACTGTTCGACGCCGTCAACGGGAAGAAGAAGCCGCACCTTGCCCCGCTTTATCTAGGACGTGCTCTAGCGAAAGGGAGTCAGGACAAGGAGACGATTCGCTTGATTCAAATGAAGTTACGTCTTCCGGCGAGCGGCCGGTTTGATGACGGTCTGACGCGTGCCGTCAAAGACTTTCAGCGACAGGTGAAAATCACAGTCGACGGAATCGTTGGCCCTGTGACATGGCGTCATTTGTTTCAGGAGGGACGCGGATGACGGAGCGATATGCAGCAGCCTTGCGACTGATCGTCCCCCTCTATTCGATTGTCAATTTGACGCTTCTTGCGAGCGGGTATGATCCGTTACCATTTGCAGAGACAACCGTCGATCTCGCAGTGACGACGCTCGTCGGCATTTTGGGTACACTCGTCGCTTGGTGGAAAAACAATAACGTCACCCGGGCCGCAAAAGAGGCGCAAACGTTGCTTGACGAACTCAAGCGCAGTGTTTCGACGGACTGAATGTGCGATGAAGACTAATACTTTGAAGTCGAGATGCCGATAAAGAGGTGATGAATTGAATCGTTCTCGATTCTTGCGAGAGCGTATAAAGAGAGAGGTCTGACTGGACGTGAAATTTTCCGCATTGCAATGGTTCTTAATGACGGCTTTGTTTTCATTGATGTTTACAAGTATTTGGAGTTACACTGCATTTTCTAATATCGAGCGGGAGAACGACCGGATTCTTGCAGAAGCGATTCCGATTTCGAATACAGCATCCCAATTGTTTCCTTTACTACTCGATCAAGAATTAACGGTGCGGAGCTTTTACCTGGAACGACGTCAGCAAGACTTCGAACAATTCCAGACGACGCGCGCGAACCTGCAGGCGTCGCTTGAAGCGTTAGAGCAGCTCGACGATCTTGACCTGACGATGCGCCGGATTTTACAAGAGGAGGCGGTGCCGCTCCTGCAACAGACCGATGCCTTTTATCAACGGCAGCTTACGTATATTCAACAAGACAATCTGATCGAAGCCGAGCGGAATCGTTATGACGGCATGGCGTACATCAATCAATTTCGCCAGATCGACATTAAAATCCGGGCTGAAATCGAACAGATTGTCATGGCAGCGACGAACCGGTCAAAAGCGGCCTCATCCTCTGCAAAATGGGTCATCGTCATCGTGTTAAGTGTCGCCGTCTTGATTTTGTTCGCCTTTTTGCAGACGTTTCGGCTCGAACGCAGTAAACGTGCGTTGATTCGCCGGTCGCTGCACGATAGTTTGACGGGGATCCCGAACCGGCGGGCGTTCGACGAACACCTTGAGCGTGTCTTTGAAGAGGCGCGGCTTTCCGCTTCAGAAGTGACGCTCATCCTGCTCGACGTCGATGCCTTTAAACTCTATAACGATACGTATGGGCACTTACAAGGAGATGCTTGTCTGAAACAGGTCGCGAGTGTCCTGAAGAAACAGGCTGGACCATTCGGACACGTCGCCCGGTACGGCGGTGAGGAATTTGCAGTCGTTCTCTCGGATCAATCGGCACAAGGAGAGCTTGTCGCCGAGCGGATTCGGACAGGGATTCTCGACTTGAAGTTACCCCATGAACGGTATGCGCCCCTGTACCAAGTCAGTGTCAGTTTAGGGATGGCAACCGTTCAGCCGGATGATGCGCTAACGGAGATTCATTTAATTGATCGCGCCGACATGGCACTGTATGCGGCAAAAGCAGCGGGGAAAAATCAGCTCGTCCGTCACGATGCGAGTTGAATATGGATCGTAATCGTAAAAGGCAACAGCTTCCGCAGAAGCTGTTGCCTTTTTTGAATGAATTCAATGTAAAATCACACAGTACGAATTGTCAGAGATTAACGGTGCAGAAACCACAAACACGACGTTGATCGGTGTTCCACCCAGTTTAGCATCGAGTTGATGGAGCTGTGAACGGATTTTACGACTTAGCCCATAACGAATCTCGGTACTCAGTTCATCCATGTCTGCATCATGTACGTGTAACAGGAGTTGGAATGGTTCGAGCGAGAAAATAGAAAAGTCGCAGTCGATTCGGGGGTCCTCAAATTGCTCATTCAATCCATTTTTAATAAAGTATGCTTCCTGTGCTGAAATCATCCCGTTTCACCTCGCTCTCTTGCGAAAAAACCTGTCCAAACCTGAATAAAAATATCGGCTTGCCTTATATAGTAGTTATTACCCAGTTTTATCGGAAAATATCAGAAAAGCGACAGAAAATGAAAATTGATGAGGATTGGGAAATTAAAAAAACGAAGCGGCAGGAGTCGTGCTCACGCCTTGCTTCGTTTAAATTAATGTTTAGAGGTGTTGTTTACGTAAAAAATCATCGGTCGCTTGCTTGAAAAACGTAAATTGATGAACTTTGAGTTGGCATTTGTTGCCGTAACGGACCTCGAAATAACCTGGATCGACGGGGGAAGGGAAACCGATTCGTTTGAACCATTCCGTGATTGTTTCATGACCATAACGTTGTAAATGTTTCGGTAGCCGAAAATTAAAAAATTGAATATGTTCGCGAATCAGCTCGGAAGATACATCATGATCCGGCTGGATGATGACGGTGACGTGATGCTCATAATCGAACCCCGCGAGTTGGAACCGGTTTGGTCGGTAAATCTTGATATAATAATAAAAAAAGGCGAGCGTCGCGAAGCTTAGAACGATTAAGATGAGAATATAAGGTGGAGCCGAAATGGAAGAGTCGAAACTCGTCCGAAAGAGCGGTTTTTCCGGCGTGATCGATTCGATGTCGACGACGGCACCACGGTCGACGTTGAACGATTCGATACTGGAAATGATGGACGAATCGCCTTGATTGCCGCAACGCGCTACGCACGAAGAATCAGCTGTTTTATGTAAAAGTGATAAGGCCGAAAAATATACGGACGGGAGGACGGATTGGGCAAATAAAACAAGGAAACACGTCAGACTGATGTACAAAAAAACTTTTAAACGAAATGACTGTGGCACCAGTTTACTCCTTTCTCTCAACCTGAATGGGATGAATCTTTAGGAAGAGTATAGCAAAAGAAGTACAGTCTGTTATTTGTTTTTTCAAAATATAGTCATTATTTACAAAAATAATAGGGGGCTTTTTGTGATGGAAGAATTACGAAGAAGTTTTCAAGCAGCGCGGCAGCAGGTCAGTGGACACGGCAAGCGGAACGTCGGTGTCCTAAAAGAAGCCTTGCTGAACGTCGCTGACGATACGGGAAGTGACATTTACGGGAACGGGGCGGTCATCAACGACTTCGAACAAAAAATCGCGGCGTTGCTCGGGCATGAATCGGCCGTCTTTTTCCCGAGCGGGACGATGGCGCAGCAAATCGCGTTACGGATTTGGTCCGATGACCGGGACAACCGGCACGTCGCCTACCACCCGCTTTGTCACTTAGAGCTGCATGAACAGGATGGCTTACGGCAGCTTCATCCGATCGAGCCGATCCTCGTCGGTGAACGGGACAAGATGATGACGCTAGACGACATCAAAGCCTTACCGGAAATCGCCTGCCTACTACTCGAACTGCCGAACCGCGAACTCGGTGGTGTCGCGCCATCATTCAGCGCGTTAGAAGCGATTGTCGCCTACTGCCGGGAGCAGGGAATCCGTCTTCATCTTGACGGTGCCCGTTTGCTGGAACTGTTGCCGTATTATGACAAACCGGCAAGCGACGTCGCCAGCTTGTTCGACAGCGTCTACTTATCATTTTATAAAGGGCTCGGCGGGATTGCTGGTGCGATCCTTGCCGGCCCGAAGGCGTTTACGACAGAAGCACGGATTTGGAAACGACGTTATGGCGGCGACTTGATCAGTCTCTATCCCTATGTTATTTCGTCCGACTATTATTATGAGCAACGCAAGGACCGGATGGGGCACTATTATGAGCAGGCAAAGTACGCCGCCGAGCGGTTGAACACGATCGACAACATTTTCACGACACCGCGCGTTCCGGTCTTAAACATGTTCCACCTCCACTTTAATGGTGAAGTGGCAGACGTCGCTGCACGATTGACGCGAATCCAGGATCAACTTGGACTTGGACTCGTCGGATACCTCGTCGAACACGACGGATACTGTTCGACGGAAATCAGTTTCGGTGACGCCTTCGACGCCGTCTCAAACGAGGCGTTCGAACAGTTGATCACCCGCTTGACGGCAGAATTTTCAGCTTAACGGGATTGAGTAGGCTGTTTCCCGGGAATGGACGGATGTAGGCGATGGTAGCTGCTGATTTTTTCAGTGATCATTTGTTCCGTCAGTTGTAATTCGGCAAGCTGCGCCCGGACAAGGGCTTGGTGCTGTTCGAGCAGGGCGAGCCGATCAAGCGTCGTATCGTGATCGTCTGAAGAAGCGCGGAACAACACGACATACTGCCGGATTTGGTCAATCGGCATGTGTGTCGCCCGCAGGCGGAGGACGAACCGGAGCCAGTCGATGTGCTTGTCATCGTACTGCCGGACGCCGCTTGCCGTCCGGTCCGGGAACAGCAGTCCTTCCTTTTCGTAATAACGAATCGTGTGGGCACTCGTATCAGTCAATCGACTGACTTCTGAGATGGAATACATCAACATCACCTTTTCTGCTTGACTTAGAGTTCACTCGAAGGAGTAGACTCTCACTATACCAAAACGAAATGGGGAAAAACAGATGAAGTATACGGTCATTACAGGAGCAAGTTCAGGGATTGGGTTTGAAACGGCGAAAGTTCTCGCTGCAAAAGGAAAATCGCTTGTCCTCGTCGCCCGGCGGAACGATCAGCTCGAAGCGTTACGGGACGATTTACTGAAGACCTATCCGGAACTTGATATCATCCTTCATTCAGTCGACTTGACGGAGATGGCGAACGTGCATCAGTTGTATGACGACGTCAAGCACCTTGAAATCGAGACGTGGATCAACAACGCCGGATTCGGAGACTTCGACAACGTCAAAGACATCGAAATCGGAAAAATCGAGAAGATGCTTCGTTTGAACATCGAAGCGTTGACGGTCCTGACGAGTCTGTACGTCCGTGACCACCATGACGTCGAAGGGACAACGGTCCTCAACGTCTCGTCAGGCGGCGGCTACCGGATCGTTCCGAATGCGGTCACATATTGTGCGACGAAGTTCTATGTCAGTGCCTACACAGAAGGTCTCGCGCAGGAATTGCAACAATCCGGTGCGAAGTTGCGGGCAAAAGTTCTTGCACCGGCAGCGACGGAAACCGAATTCGCCGATCGCTCACGCGGGGAGGCAGGATTCGACTACAGCAAAAACGTCCCGCAGTATCATACAGCGGCAGAAATGGCGACGTTCCTCGATCAATTGCTCGAAAGTGACGCAATCGTCGGAATCGTCAATGCGGAAGATTATTCCTTCCAGCTACGCGGACCACTCTTTACGTACGTCGGTGGCGCGAACTCGAACTAATTGTAAAAAAACAAGCCTTCGCTTTTAATGCGGAGGCTTGTTTTTGCGTTTAATTGTTGAAGCGGGTTCGTTTTACACTCACATTTGACAGTCAGTCAAATGCCTATGCCTTTTCGTGCACTATATTTTCCAGATACCCCATGTTTTCGACTGTCGTAATATCCTTCTTGAAGCGTTGAATCGCATGAGAAAAGGTTTTTTCATTCGTTCCTTTAGGATAACCGGAGCACACGTTTAAGATGCTGTTGAGTTTTTCGCAGTCGCCGCCGATAAAGTAATGTGACATCACTTCCTTATCGGCGGAAGCGATCACGACAAATGTTGCAAAATCGAGAACATCTTCCACATGCTGTTCTTCAATTAATTTATCGGCAGTAAATGCTGTTTTGAATTCGTAGCTTTCGAACGACATAATACGCCCACGCAATACATCCAGGATGGATCGCCGATAGATGCAGTAAACGCCACAAATCGTCTCATAAGGCGGTATGAAAGGGTCGTCCATTACATTGACAATTTTTTCGTCGTCTTTATCGATGGGAATGGCCTGAAACCGCTTGACCATCATCTTGTCGATATAATCGATTTTTTTTGGCCTAAGTTCTTTTAGAGTACTTTCATGCAACAGGATGCGCATCCTTTCTTATGAATGTATCAATATCCCACTAATTGTAATATCTCAATTTGAACAAAATCAAAGTGTATTTTCGTCGCTGTAGCGATTTTTTTTAGATAGAGCTACGCTGCTTTCAAAGCGATGAACGGTTGCAACCATGATGTCTTAATGAACAGATTAAACGCCATCCCCAAAACGAGGAGCAGTGTTTGACTATGAAGACAAAATGATATTAGACAATACCTCCTAAAAAGCGTCTTTTTTTCGTTGGTTTCCCCGTATAAATTCCTCGTTTTCCACAGTCTGAAAACGCCATTCCTAAAACTAGGAATGGCGTTTTTTTAAAGTTAAATGATTGGAATCGCAAGCGTCGAAAGTAGGCTGACACCTAGGAATAAGGCATAGCTGAAAAACGTCGCTTTTGCGTTTCGATCATGTTTATGTCCGAGAATCGCAAACAACAGAACTGCTAAAAACGTAAGTAGTGATAACGACAACAAGTGGTGTTGATCCGTTGAAGGAACGAGCGATTGAACCAAGTGTGCTAAACCAAGCGGTAAAACAATCAGTAAAAAATAGAAACCAAGCCGCGTTTCTGATGGAACTTCAGTTGCTTCGTCGTTCGGATCGATACGTGTGTACATTTTCATGGATCGTCACCTCCTTCTATTTCAGTATAAAGGAAGGGATGGTGAAACCTCGTTACAGTCCCGTAAGAACTACATAACAATTTGACTTCTAGATGACATCCAGATGTCGCCCCGTCTTGAATTTGTAAAAGTCAAAAAACATTTCGACAGGATATGTAAATAAGTGTAAAATAAAGCATCGAGTTACATCTCATCAAGGAGGGAACGACGTGCCTAAGGTGTTTCGCTATTTTTATCTGTCTGATTTGTTGGCCGTCGTCGGTGCGAGCATTTCCTATATCGCCATCTACTGGACGAGTGCAGAACGGTTGACGGCATTTCAGCTTGCCCTGTTGATTGGCGCCGTCTTTTTGACACGGTTCGTCGTCGCGACCTTTAGTGGTCCGTGGATTGATCGTGTCGACCCGGTCCGCTTACTCAAGGGGACGGTTGCCGTCCGGACGGGATTATTAGTTTTGACAGCAATCGGCTTGCAACTGTTTTCCGGTTCAATCGTCCTGTTGATTGCATTATTGATTGCTCAGACGGTTTTACAGACGATTGGCGGAAATACGGCATTCAAAGTCGTGGTCCGACTTGTCGAAGCAGACCGTCTACCGGTCGCGAATGCCTACTTGAGTACACTCGACCGAATCGGGACGTTAAGCGGACTCTTGATTGGCGGCGTGCTGATTGCGAGCTTTTCCATCGAGACGATTTTACTGATGGAAGCCGTCCTGCATGGCGCAGCATGGCTGTTGCTCCTGTCCATCAAGCCTGCTGCACCCGGGGGAGAAGGGAAACAGAACCGGTACATCGACGCCTTGACGGAAGGACTGACGTACTTAAAACAAGACCGGCAACTGATGCAAATCTTAGGATTCGCCGTCATCGCCAACTGGATGATTACACCCGCGAATACGTTACTCGCGCCGTTCGCGAAAGACGTCGTCGCTGGCGGAGCAAAAACCTTTTCGGTACTGGAGCTCGCCCTCGTCATCGGTGGCATTCTCATGTCGCTGCTCTATGCCCGGTTCGCGAAACAAGTCGTCCTCGGTCGACTGTTCCGGCTGTCCGTGTTATTACAAGGCCTCTTTATCATCACCCTCAGCTGGACGGATACCGTGTCGCTCGCTTTCATCGCGCTCTTTTTACTGGGTGCTGCCCTCAGTCTATTCGGGATTCCATTTTCGACGCTGCTCCAGCAGACAACGCCGGATTTACTGCTCGGACGGGTCCGCTCGGCGATGGTCGCCGTCTCGACACTTTGTTCTGCGGTCTGTTACGTCTTATCCGGTTATATGACGACCTTCCTGTCAATCGAACACGTTTTTCTGTTCTTCGGCGGTTCAGGACTGGTCGGTGCCGTATTCTTGATGCTGCTTACGTCATGTCACGCAGCTAGTAATATCAGTCAGGACAAGGCAGGATAAGGAAATCGGTCTTAAGGTGGAGGGCAACCGCTTTCTTTCGCAATATACTTGATAAAAGAAGAACAAAAGGGGATAGCGACGATGGATGGTCTGATGATGATAGCATTGTTATTTTTAATTCCGATTAGTGGGATGACGGTGTTGTTGAATCTGTTATGGCGACGAATTGAAGTAGAATAATTTGAAGAAATGAACGGACTGCCGTAAGCCGGCAGTCTGTTTTTATGCGAAATTTTAGGGGGAGAATCATGAAGAAAATCATCATCATCGGTTCCGGCGGTTCGGGGAAATCGACGTTCGGACGTCAATTGTATGAACAAACCGGGATTAAGGTGTCACATCTCGATGCGTTGTTCTGGAAACCGAATTGGGTTGCCGTCCCGCGGGACGAGCAAATAGAGGTGCAACGGCAGTTGATGGAACAACCGGAATGGATCCTTGACGGAAACTACGGGGGAACGCTCGGGATGCGGCTTGACGCCGCCGATACGGTCATCTTTCTCGACATGCCACGGATCGTTTGTGCGTACCGGGTCATCAAACGCAATCTGAAGTACCGTAACCGGACACGGCCGGACATGGGGGAAGGCTGCATCGAACAATTCAGCTGGCAGTTCTTGAAGTGGGTCTGGCAGTATCCGAAAGCGCGGCGACCGGGTGTCTTACGCCAGCTTGACGAAGTGCGACATGAGAAAAACGTCGTCATTTTATCATCGAAGCGCGACGTACAGACGTTTTTAGATCAGCTTTGATACGATTTGTTTTGCGATACTCACAAAGCGGACTGTTCTAAATGGCGTTTAGTGACTAACTCCGTACATAGTTAACGAGGAAGCCTTGCAACGTGAGACATCTTTTGTCAAACGGGACAGGGCTTTTTTAAGTTATGGCTCTTACGGCGCGTAGTTTTACTTGAAACAGATTTTTGTAAAGTGTTAAAACAAAAGACAGGCGTAACCGCTTACAAAAAAGAGACGGATTGCCTTTATACTATGTTTGTAGGAGGCCACTACTTATGTTATTAAACGAAAAAAGTAAGCGGATATTACATCTGCTTGTTCACGAAAGGGAAGTCAACATCCCGTTCTTATTGACGATGCTGCCTTATTCTAAACGAACACTGGATTATGAGCTAGAACGTATTCAAGAATGGTTAACGCATCATCGATTCCCCCATGTGGAGATGGATGGGACGACGCTTCGGATTGAACATGCGACCGGACTTCTTGAGAGACTTGAAAAAACAGAATTGATTTTATCGGATGAAGAACGGGAATTGCTCGTCATTTTCTATGCATTGACCCAAGAAGAATTTCTATCATCGGTACATTTTCAACAGCTACTTGGTGTTTCGAAATTTACAGTTCAAGAAAGTCTCAACGCAGTTAAAAAAAACGCCGTGCAATTTGGCTTAGATTTCGCGTACACCCGCAAGGAGGGGTATCGATTTAATGGTCATTTGCAAACAATGTACCTCTATCTCTACCGGTCGATTGAACGCCTAGTGCATCTCTCGACTAAAAATCACCTATTGGACGCCATACTTGATGAGTGGGGGAACCGCTTTCAACAAGCGTATCAACACATTGAAATGTATGAAGCAAGCCGTCAGTTTCGGTTTGTCGAGAGCCATCGTGAAAAATTAGCCTACTTTATTTTATTAGGAGCACATTTTCCGGTCGCGACTAAATTTGACACGCAGGAGACGGCATTTACAAAAAATACGGATTCAACTTTAGGCGAATATTTTGCAGGTGATGCTTCCTTCATGATTACACTCGATCTCTTGATGAAAAGCGGTCCGAAAACGGAAGAAGAACTTGACCAAGAAGTCCAAGAGAAATTGTCTGATGTCATGCGGGAAGTCATCCGTCGATTCGAGTCAATCAGCTGTACCTTCATTATTGAACAGGAAGCTTTATGTGAAAAACTGGTCCTGCATTCAAAAGCGACGATGCAACGTGTCTATACGGGGCTGGAGGCTTCAAAAGAATTAGAACATTACGTCATAAACGAACATCAAGTTTTGAATGTCCTTGTCGAACGATCGCTCGAACCGTTCCGACAATTACTTGGACGAACTTTACCTGACATCGAAGTGATGTATTATACGCTCCACTTTGCTGCACATTTGCATCGGCAAGGTCAAAATTTAGACGAAAAAATGAAAGCAATCGTCGTTTGTCCGAGTGGGATTAGCGTCTCCCATATGCTCGACCATATTTTAAAGAATCAATTTCCAGAGTTTATCTTTCTGCCGCCGACATCGCAACGTGAGATTGATCGGTATGCACCACTCGTCGATTTAATCTTTACGACAGTACCGCTCGAAGACAGGGTTCATCAGCTAGCTGATGTCACACTTGTTCCGACATTACCCACGCGTCTCGAACAAATCACCTTGAAACGGACGATTGAACAACGGTACTTGAACCGCGGTCATCTGTCCAGCATTCAAGCAGAGGACATTCTTGATTTGTTTAAACAACATGGAACGATTCGTAATGAGTCGGTCTTACGTCAAAAATTAAGGATGTTATTGCATCCGATTCAACCAACTAATTTGATTTATGAGGGGGGACAACCGATGCTGAATCAACTGATTAGTGAGAAACGAACGCAACTGCACGAGCGTGTCTCAGACTGGGAAGAAGCAATGCGTCTTGCGGCTCGTCCTTTAGTGAATGATTATTCGATCGATCAATCCTACATTGAGACGATGATTGAGAATGTGCATATACATGGACCGTATATCGTGTTGATGCCGGATGTCGCTATTCCGCATGCTCGACCGGAAGACGGTGTCACCAAACTTGGAATGAGTGTTTTGAAGCTCGAACAACCGGTGCAATTTCCTGGAAACAAGCCGGTTCGATTGTTTTTTGTGCTAGCTGCGATTGATCAGACGACGCATTTGAAGGCACTCGCACAATTGACGGAGTTGCTTAGTAATTCGGCAGATGTCGCTCATATTTTAGCAGCTCAATCGACCGAAGACGTATTAACTATCATTAATAAATATTCAGAGGAGGAAGAACGATGAAAAAGATTTTAGTAGTATGTGGGAATGGGTTAGGGTCAAGCTTCATCATGGAGTTAAACGTTAAGAAAGCACTCGACCAGATGGGGAAAGAGGCAGATGTGTCGCATACGGACTTATCAACAGCACGAACTGAACAAGCCGATATTTATTTAGGCGCAAAAGACATCATTGGAGCGCTCGATGATGGAAACCGGGAAATCGTAGCTCTTGAAAATGTCATGAACATCGAAGATATTAAAGAACAACTTAGCACGAAACTGTAAGCAATCATCAAGGCGAGGGGGGATTTTGACATGCTTGATTTAATTATGCGGGATATACTTGGGACACCTGCCATCTTACTCGGATTGTTTGCTTTGATTGGTTTATTGCTCCAAAAGAAAGATATCGCTACAGTTGTTTCAGGGACATTAAAAACAATCATGGGCTTCGTCATCATCGGAGCAGGGGCTGGTGTCATTATTGCCGCTCTTGGTATCTTCAGTAAAATGTTTGACGAGGCGTTCAGTATTCGCGGTGTCATTCCGAACAATGAAGCAATCGTCGCGGTAGCGCAAGATGCCTTTGGTGTCGAGACAGCGATGATTATGGTTTTCGGGATGGTCATGAATATCGTTTTAGCAAGATTCACACCGTTCAAGTACATTTTTTTGACAGGTCACCATACGTTGTTCATGGCAAGCTTACTGGCAGCGATTCTCTCCGTATCAGGTTTGAGTGGAGCAGTTTTAGTTATCGTAGGTTCAATTTTACTCGGGTTATGTATGGTTTTATTTCCAGCGCTCATCCAACCATACGTCCGCGAAATTACAGGGTCAGATGATTTTGCAGTAGGACATTTTGGTTCGTTCGGATACTTCATCTCGGGAACGATCGGAAAATATTTTGGGAATAAGGAACACTCGACAGAGCAAATAAAAGTACCGAAGCAACTCGGTTTTTTACGAGATACGTCCGTTGCCGTCTCGTTGACAATGACACTGTTGTTTGTCGTCGTTGCCTTGTTTGCCGGACCATCATTCATCGAATCAGAACTGTCTGACGGATCGAATTATATTGTATTTTCAATCATTCAAGCCATTACCTTTGCAGCGGGAGTTTATATCGTCCTTGCAGGCGTTCGGATGTTGATTTCAGAAATCGTGCCAGCTTTTAAAGGAATTGCGGATAAAATGGTACCGAATGCGAAGCCGGCACTTGATTGTCCGACGGTGTTTCCGTTTGCGCCAAATGCCGTCATCATCGGTTTCTTGATTAGTTTCGCGGCTGGTTTAATCTCGATGTTCTTCTTGCCTTTATTTGGATTAGCAATTATTGTCCCCGGACTCGTACCACACTTCTTTACTGGAGCGGCAGCAGGGGTCTTCGGAAACGCGACAGGTGGGCGAAGAGGAGCGATGCTCGGTTCGTTTGCGAACGGAGTTTTAATCAGTTTTCTCCCAGCGCTTCTTCTTCCGTTGCTCGGTAACTTAGGATTTGAAGGGACGACGTTTGGCGACTCCGATTTTGCGATAGTCGGTATCATCATCAGTTGGATTGTTTCATTGTTTAGTTAAGTTAGGTTGAAGGGTTCATACGATTACTTCAAAAAGCCTTATTTCCAAACGGAAATAAGGCTTTTTGTAATTTAACCAATCATAGCGTTATTTCGCTCCAACCGCTTCCGCCTCAAACGCAAGCACTGGTCCGAATACTTCGTAATGCAGTTGCTCCGTCGCTCCTTGCCAGTTCGACGCGACGAACCGAATCATCGCTTCCGGTCCGCAGACGAAGGCGATCGCAGACTTGTCGACGTTTTGAATGACTTCTTCCGTCAATCGACCGGAAGTCGTCCCTGTTTGCGGATGCCGTTCCGCATAACGGATGACCGTTGCACCGGCTGTTTCCAGGCTTGCGAGACGCGTCGAAAAGGCGCGGTCGCGGTCATCTTGAATCGCGACGTAGAGCGTGACGGACCGACTTGCCGCAAGTGCTGCATCGGCAATCGCGAGCAAGGGTGTCAGACCAATCCCGCCAGCGAACAGGACGACGGGTGCTTGACCAGCCGGTAACGCAAAATTGCCAGCCGGTGCACTGAGCAGGACCGTATCGCCGATGTTTGTTGCGTCATGCAATTGCTTCGACACGCTTCCGTCGCGTTTGACGGCAATCGTGTAAAACGCATCACCAGGGCGATTGATTAAGCTGTACTGCCGGTTTTGCCACAGTCCTGCCGGCGTTTTGATTCGGAGCGTCACGTATTGTCCCGGTGTAAAGGCCGGTAACGTCAAGGCATGTGTTGGCTGCAAGGTAAACGATTTGATGTCCGACGCTTCCTGCGTGATTGCCGTCACCGTGAAGGTCTGATATCCAGTGAAGCCTTTTGCCTGTTCGTCTTGTGCATAAAGTTCGGCTTCAAGCGTCATGAACAAATCAGCGATTTCCTGATAGGCGAGTCCCCACGCGTCGATGATTGCCGGAGTTGCGGCGTCACCTAGGACTTCTTCAATCGCGCGCAACAGTTCTGTCCCGACGATCGGGTACATCTCCGGTTTGATTTGCAGGCTCCGGTGTTTATGTAGGACGGGCAGGAGCGTTGGTTTTAAGACGTCGAGTTGATCGATGTTCGCAGCTGCCGCATAGACGGCGTGAGCGAGGGCTTGCGACTGACGGTTTGTTTTTTGGTTCGTCTGATTAAAGATGTGCGTCATCTCCGGGTGCCGTTCAAATAAACGTTGATAAAAGACACGGGTGATCGCTGGTCCGTGTTCCGCGAGAACAGGGACAGTTGACTTGATGAGTTGAATCGTTGTTGCGTTTAACATAAGACCACTTCCTTTTCAGTTCATTCTCCCACAGTATTAGAGCTTTCGCCCGTAAATACAACATATTAAATACTAGATTAAAAAAGAAAGTGAATCTTGTCACAAATGTGCCATCGATTCGTCAAGAAACGGACAAAAACCACTGACTAGTGTCAGCGGTCAAGTCGGAATCCAAAGTTTTGAGAAATCAAGGTAACCGAACGAATCGATGACGAGGTTCTGCAGCTCGATCGGATAAGGAATCAGCCGCGTATCATCAAACAGCGGGATGAAATAGGAGGCGTCGATGACGTAGCGCTCGAACGACTGGTGGAGCGGCATCCAGTCTTCGAACGGCGTGTCGTCGTACTGTTGGATACGCCGTTCCATCTCCGGCATCTGGCGGTACAGCTTGGCCGGCGGAGAATATTCATTTGTTAAGAACTGATGGAACGCGACCGTCAAGTTGCGCTCGAACACTTCCGCGTGGATCGCGAGATCGATGTCGGCGAAAGCGTGCAGGTTGGTGATACTTTCTTTGAATCCGACCGGAACGAATTCATAAGGAATGCGTTGGCGGTCGAACATCTCACATAACCAGTACGTCACGTTTTCCGTAAAGTCCGTCAGTTTGATCCGGATCGGCCGGTCGAACGTGACGGGTGGTCCATCGGGAACAACATATTCTTGACTAAACTCGCCGAGAAACCCACGGACGTTCGGTGTACCGCGCTCGTTGCACTCGGTGATGAAGGGGCGGACGGAAGCAATCAAGCGGTGGATGTAGTGCCGCGCCTCCACGCTTTCGAAGGCGCCGCCCGGACGGGGATTCAAGAAAATCAAGCCGAATCCGGACTGGGTGGCAATCGTCCCGGTTGCGCTCGATTCCGATAACGACGTCCGGTAAACCGGATCGTAGGCGTCCGGCATCTGGATGAACTCGATTCGGTCGAGTAACGCACGGACACCGTAAAAATTCGCGAACGCCTGTAAGACGGTTTTTTTATCATCCTGTTGCGTCAGTTGAAACGGACCGGTCCCGATTCCTTCTTTATGAACGCTCGTGTGAAGTGTCGCAAGCTTCGGTAAAATCGAGTTCCGTTGCTGGTCAAGGATCAGGTCGACCCGGTACGGTCCGTTCGATTTAATCTGTTCAATGTGGCGATACGACCAGGCGTAAGCAGGAAAGGCGATCAGTTCCCGTAAACTTTTTGTGACATCTTTACTCGTCATCAGTGAACCGTCGTGGAAGCGGACGTCTTTTCGTAAATAAAGCGACAAGGTGTTGCCTTGCCAAGCATAGTGATGGGCAAGTTCCCCTTTAAGCAGACCGTCTTCATCAATCCAAAACAAGCGGTTAAAGACATTTTGGACCAGGTGGGCACTATGGATATCGGCTGCTTCGAGCGGATGTGCCGTCAAGAAGGGGCGTTTCCGCGGAATGAGTAAAGCGTCGGATGCCGTTTGGACATAACCAAATTTTTGTTCGAGCCGCCGCATGAACCGCCCGGTCTGAGCAGGGGACCAGTCCCAACTGAGCTGTTCCGTCACGGCGTCAATCGATTCCCGGTCGATCCGTTCGAGCAGCTGACGGGCCAGTTCGCGCTCGACGTGCCGCAACCAGACGAGCTCCGACAAATGTCCCCGCCCTTGACCACTCGTATAATCAAGCCAACCGTCGTCTTGCCAGCGCTTCAAATAACGTTTGAATTGTTTCGGACTCAAATGAACCGTATCGGCGAGGTGCTGGATCGTATAGTGTCCGTCGCGACAGGTTTTCCATAACGTAAAGAGATACGTTTCCATCAGTTGCTCCTTCCTTTAAAAGGGGACATTAATTTATGAAGATGTCCATTTTTCAATCAATCTGTCTTGTTTATCATACAGGTAGAGAATGGAAGGTGACAATATGAAATGGAAAGATATACCTAAACCAATTAAAGTCAGACTCGTAACATCCTTTTTTAACCGGACGGTGTCATTCGCTATCATGCCGTTTATGGCCTTATTGTTCGTCGACGCGTTTAATGCTGTCGTCGCCGGATTGTTTTTAATCAGCACTGTTTTTTTAAGTTTCTTCATCGGATTGATCGGCGGTTACCTCGCCGACCGCTTCCCGAGAAAACGGCTGCTCGTCCTCTCGACGACAGCGACCGGCTTGATGTTCCTTGCGATGACGATCAGTCTTGCCGTCAATCAGATGATTGCCTTCACGATTGCCTACGCCATCTTTACCGTCACGAGTAACATCGGGCGACCGGCGATGGGGGCGATCATCATTGACGCGACGACGCCGGACAATCGGCGGGCGGTCTATGCGATCGATTACTGGTTGATCAATCTCTCGATTGCACTCGGGACGGCACTCGGAGGCTGGCTCTACGTCAGCAACCGACTGTTCCTGTTCAGCTTATTGACGTGTACGTCGCTCCTCTTGCCGGTCGCGTATCACTTCCTGCTCGACGAATCGAAACACGTCTGGCGGAAGCAGCCGTTCCGGTCCGTCCTGACCGACATCACGAACAGTTACCGGATCGCCTGGCGCGACCGCCCGTTCGTCAAGGTCGTGCTCGGTTCGATGTGTATCCTCGCCGCCGAATTTTCGATGGGCAGTTACGTCGCCGTCCGGCTGGCGGACGAGTTCAAGACGGTCGAAGTCGGCAACCTCCTCGTCAACGGCGTCCGGATGGTCAGTCTAATCAGCATCGAGAATACGATTCTCGTCGTCTGTCTGACGTTTTTCATCCAACGGCTTGCGAACCGATTTTCTAACCGGAAGACGCTTGTCGCCGGACTAACGTTATACCTGATCGGCTACATGACCGTCACGAGTGCGAATTCGATGACCGTCCTGTTGACGTTCATCTTCATCGCGACGATTGGGGAATTGTTGTACTCCCCGACGTTAAACGCTGAAAAAGCGAACATGATGCCGGAAGATAAACGGGGCGCCTACTCGGCGTTCGCCGGGACGTCCCACGCCGGGGCCGACTTGATTTCACGCTCGACGATCATCCTCGGAGCGGTCCTAGCCCCGTTCATGATGAGTGTCTATATCGGATTGATCGTCTTCCTCGGATTGGTCTTAGCGTATTCGGGTCTTTACATGAAAGAAGTCGTCGAGACGAAACGAAACGTCTCGTAATCAAAAAGGAGTGGATAAAATGGAGGAATTGACAACGAAGCGGCACCGGTTACGACGCTGGCGCATGAGTGACGCTGAAGATTTATAT
This sequence comes from Exiguobacterium sp. s127, assembly GCF_018618695.1. Taxonomy (NCBI): domain Bacteria; kingdom Bacillati; phylum Bacillota; class Bacilli; order Caryophanales; genus Exiguobacterium; species Exiguobacterium sp. s127. The sequence goes on from NZ_JACSMO010000013.1 coordinate 20,887, forward strand.
GCCTATGCGAAAGATCCGCGTGTCGGACCGAATGCGGGCTGGGCACCGCACGCGTCCATCGACGAAAGCCGCGCCGTCATTACGATGTTTCAAGAAGCGAATGATGGTTATGCAATCGTCGACCGGGCGACGGACCACGTCATCGGCAGCTTCGGGATGCATACGCGCCGGCCGGTCGAGGCACTGGCTAGCAAAAAACAAGTCGAGTTCGGATTCGTCCTGCACTCTGATTACTGGGGACAGGGACGGATGCCGGAAATCGTCGACGCGGCACTTGCTGTCGCTTTTGTGGAGCTTGAGATGGAGATCGTCTGGTCTGCCCATTTTGATTTTAACGGACAATCGCAACGTGTCATCGAAAAGATGGGCTTCCGCCACGTGCTCGACCGACCGTTCGTCATGGAGCGAATTGACGGGCGGACGGTGACGAGCCGATTGTATCAATGGACGCGGGAGCGGTATGAAGCGGAACGCAAGCGAAACGTACCGGAGGATCTAACATGCTGACGATTTATCTGACGCGGCATGGCGAAACCGAATGGAACATAGAACAGAAGCTGCAAGGCTGGTCGGATTCACCGTTAACTGAAAAAGGAAAAAGAAATGCCTGTCAGTTAGGTGAAAGGCTGAAGTCTATCGCATTTCAAACGGTCTATTCCAGTCCGAGTGAAAGAAGTTTATGTACGGCTCGATTGATGATGCAGGGACGGACGTGTCCGTTTGTGATCGAGGAGGATTTAAAAGAGATACATTTTGGGGACTGGGAAGGGCAAAACAGACAGGTGTTAAGTGAGAACTATCCGCAAGCCTATTTCAACTTTTGGAATGCGCCACATCTGTATACATCAGAAACAGGTGAAAACTTCTTTGCGTTAAAACAGCGTCTACTCGCGTTTTTTGAAAAACTGAAAAGTCGACATCAAACAGGCGATGTTCTGGTTGTCACGCACACAGTCGTCATTAAAATGTTGTTGGCTACTTTAAAAAAGCAACCGCTAGAAAAGTTATGGTCAACACCTCCATTCATAAAGGATACATCCTTGACGATTATTGAATGCGTTGAGGATCAGCTTAAAATTGTGCTAGAAGCAGATATAAGTCATATCCAACAGGTGCAGGAACAGTTTATGGAACGTTAATTCGAAAAAATCGGCATTGAAGAAAGTGAATTTTAATAAATAGGGCTGTTTGACGGAGGGGAAGTGGAACTTTTTTCTCCCTGTCAGACAGCCTTCTTTTAATCAATACTCATGTTTGTTTCATACCTGTAATCGCTCTAACGGGGTCAAGGAAGACGTGATCAACTCTTCGCTTTCGATAACGATTGCAGTCAATCCGCTGTCAGTTCTGGTTTCGTGCCATTCGCCGCTATCCCAAAACACGGCATCACCGCTCTGGACTTTAACGGATGTATCGTCTTCACCTCTAACCAAGCCTTCCCCGTTCACAATTAAAAGCAGCTGGGGAACAACCGCTTGATGATAAACGATTACCCCGTCCACCTCTAAATGGACACACCCTATATGAACGGGTTTCTCTGTCAGCGTGATCCGCGACATTACAAAATCAGAGTCGAATTTTGTGATTTTTTTCCCGGTCTCTTTTGTGAATCGATAAAGTTTCATATAATTCCCCCGATGCATTGTTTGCTACCTGATTTAATTTCGCTGTCGTTTAAACATAACCAGTTGCAGGACGATGCTAATCAGCCCTGCCATGACGCATTTGAATAAGTAGTTATCCGTTAATCCAATGAGGACGTAACCGTTGATTTTTTGAAGTAAGGTCGCTTCAGGGACCCAGTCGATGACAAGTCCAATCCCGAACAGTGCCGGCAGGCTAAGTGCTAGATAGACAATGAGGAAGACGAGAATCAGCATCTTAATATTCATAAAAGGTAGCCTCGATCCCAGTGTGTTTAATTCATTCTACTTGAAAATGTCATTAAATACCAAATGAAAATCGCTAACTCATAGCAATACTCGTTTGTAGCGGATTCTATGCATTTTTCGAACTAAATCACTTCTGCATCTGTCGTTTCACTAGCAGCATCGGTAAGAAAAAGTAAAGATTCATACTGATCATCGAAATGAGATAACTGCTCAAAATGACGATTAATCCATTGACTCCAGTCTGATGTAAAACAAATTGCGGTAAAAAATAGGCAGTAAGTCCGATAGCGATGACCCATGTCCCTGACGAGATGGATAACCATATGATGACGACGAGATAAAGCAACCCGATCGCATAACTGACAGGGAGCGAAAACGTCACGGTCGGTGAATCGATGAAGCGGTCGGCAAAAACGATCACCAAGATACTGACTGAAAATAAGCCGCCGAACAGTCCGGACAACACCTTTTGACGGACAGGACTGACCGTATGCGTCGACAGGTACCGCAAGATCAGCGCGAGGCAGACGATGAGTAATGCAACTGCGCTCGCAAAACTCGATAACAGAATGGCGCTGTAGGAGACGGCACCCTTAGAGAGCTGTTGGAAAAACGAAAAACTGGATCCACCTACTAACACCAGCCCGAAGATTTGCCACAATCCTTTCCAATCAAAGGCCAGTTCGTTCGAAATCGACTGGATGTAAGCAGCCGGACTATCGCCGGTAATGGATTTGACCGATTTGCCGTCCGTCTCAGCGTCGCGCAAGTGATCCTCGAGTTCGCTGACGATGTCTTGCGTCGCCTGTTCATTTTTTCCGGAAGCTAACAAATAGATCTTTAAGTCGTCTAAAAAACGAGTTGATTCAGTGGATAAGGGATGCATCCATCATTCCTCCTTTAAAATCTGGTTGACGCTTGTCGAGAGTCTCTCCCAACGTGCCGAGAAAGCTGTCAGTTCGTCGCGTCCTGCTGAAGTAATGGCATAATACTTTCGTTTTGGTCCGCTCGGAGACTGGCGTTGCGTTGCTTCAATCCAACCCAATTTTTGCATCCGCATCAATAACGGATAAATCGTTCCTTCACTGACGTCAGCAAAGCCGTAGGTCGCAAGCTTCGTTGCCAGTTCATAACCGTAGACCTCTTCTTCCGCGATCAACGCAAGTAAACAACCGTCGAGAATGCCTTTTAACATTTGAGTAGATGACATCAGTATTCCTCGTTTCGCTATCATGTATTGCAAGGTAACTATAGCCTATCATTCAATAACATGTAATACAAGGTAGTGAATTAAATTTTCCTGATAATTGAAAAAAACAAGTGTAATCAGCATTGATATGCAATATATTAGTTTTATGGATAACTCAAAAAAGACTCTTAAAATCAAACGGACTTCCTTGAGTCAGGAAGTGTATCAACACTTGCAACAACAAATCATCACCTTGGAACTGGCGCCGGGTGAAAAATTGAATGACCTGGAACTGGCAGAACAGTTCGGTGTCAGCCGGACGCCTGTCCGGGAAGCACTGAAAAAACTGGAAGAGGAGGGACTCGTCGTCTTTAAACCCGGTTCACGGACGAACGTGACGGCACTGGATGTGGTGCAGGCACGCGAGACGTTTCCGATCGTCGCGACGCTCCATGGACTCGCGAGTCAACTGGCGTTTCCGCACATTACGCCGGAGACGTTAGTGACGTTACGCAAGCTGAATACCGAATTTCGGACGGCGATCGGTCAGGAGGATGCCCTCGAGGCGATGCAATGTGATGATGCGTTTCATCATGTCTTCTTACAGGCAAGTCAGAATCAGCAACTGACTGAAACGTTGAGTCGCTTGACGCCGCTCGTCCGCCGGCTGGAGTTCGCCCAGTTCAGCCGGATCGGCAGTTCGTCGGCAGATGACCACGATGCGATCATTCAAGCGTGCGAACAGCGGGATGTCGATTTACTCGTCCGGTTGACGAGGCAGAACTGGAATGGGCTCGGTCGCCATATCATCGCAGCACTGAAGGAGGAGTGAAAATGCGTCCGCTCGTACTCGGTACCTTGGCGGCATTGTTTTTTGCCGTCACCTTCATCCTGAACCAATCGATGCAAGGAAGTGGGGGGCACTGGATTTACAGTGCGGCACTCCGGTTTTATTTTATGCTGCCGTTGTTGTTTATAATCGTCGCTTTTCGCCGGCGGGTCGGACACGTCTTCCGGGCGCTCCGCGAAGACCCGAAATTTTGGCTCATCTACGGGACGATCGGCTTCGGCATTTTTTACAGCGGGATTTGTTTTGCTGCCGATCATGCGCCCGGTTGGTTGATCGCCGGGACGTGGCAACTGACAATCCTTGCTGGTCCTTTGCTTGCGCCGTTGTTTCACCAGAAGATTCCCTGGACGGCGTTACGGTTTTCCCTTGTCATCGTCGCCGGCGTCATCGTCATGCAACTTGCCGTCGCGGAAAACGTCAGCCTGTCATCGATGCTGTACGGTGTCGTCCCGGTCCTGATTGCAGCGGTCGCCTATCCGCTCGGGAACCGGAAGATGCTCATGCGTTACGGCGACCAACTCGACGTGTTCGACCGGATTCTCGGGATGACGCTCGCGAGTCTTCCGTTTTGGTTCATCTTGACGGCATTCGCATACCGTTCGAGTGGCGTCCCTTCGATGGCACAAGTATCACAGTCGGCACTCGTCGCAATCTTTTCCGGCGTCGTCGCGACGTCCTTGTTCTTTTACGCGACATCGCTCGTCCATCGTGATCCCGTCCGGCTCGCGACAATCGAGGCGACACAATCGTTCGAAATTTTGTTCACCGTCCTCGGAGAAGCCGTCTTTTTACATGCGGCATTTCCGTCAGGTCTCGGACTACTCGGAATCATCCTCGTCATGCTTGGGATGACACTCCACAGTTTTCGGCAAGCCAGTCCGACCGTCATCTCGGATTGACTTTATTTCAACTACCTTAATTTAAAAATAACTTAGCAAACGAGGGAACAAGGATGGTACTTACAGGAACACTTGTCAACACAGGACTGATCATCGTCGGGACGTTACTCGGTCTCCTGTTTCACAGAATTCCCGAGCGGACGAAAGAAACGGTCGTCCAGGCAATCGGTCTCGCCGTCGTCGTGCTCGGTGTCCAGATGGGATTGAAAAGTGAGAACTTTTTAATCGTCATCGGCAGTCTCGTCATCGGTGGGGCGCTTGGCGAATGGTTGCGGATCGATGAAAAGCTCAACCGGCTCGGCGAATGGCTTGAACTGAGAATCGGCCGGGGACGTCCGTCAAACATCGCTGAAGGATTCGTCACGGCGACGCTGATTTTCGTCATCGGCGCGATGGGCGTGCTCGGGGCGCTTGACGGCGGATTGCGTCAGGATCACGACGTATTGTATACGAAAGGATTGATTGACGGCTTTACGGCGCTCGTCCTCAGTTCGACGCTCGGCATCGGCGTCATCTTCTCCGCCATTCCCGTACTTCTGTATCAAGGGGCGATTGCGCTCGGTGCCGTCGCGATTACACAGTTCATTCCCGATGCGATCCTGCAACAGTTCATCGTCGAGATGACGGCGACCGGCGGGGTGATGATTTTGGCCATCGGGTTGAATCTTGCCGGCATCACAAAAATTCGTGTCGCAAATCTCCTGCCCGGTATCGTGATGGTGGCCGTGATCGTGACGGGGCTTCAACTGTTCGGGTTCAATTAAAAAACTGCGTCCTTCATTCCGTTGACAACGATTGTCTCCGGGATGAAGGACGCAGTTTTTTTAGTATGTGAGGTGCAGCGCGTCCGCAGGTAAGACGGTCGTCGAATAATCGAGTAACTGATGCTGCTTATAGGTGAACGTGTGTTGGTGCGGTGGACCGCTTAAGATGTTCGGTAAATAGTGTTTTAAGTTACTGATAATCCCGATATTGTCCGGATCAAGAATCCAGTCAAGTGATTTCCAGTCGAGAATCCCTTCGCGCGTCGCGCGCGGTGTCGGAAGTGTTTGGCCTTCCGGTAAGTCGGCGAGATAGAGGTAGATGCCGACTGCCTGTTCGGCGCGTAGGACGGCGGTACCGGCGAACTGGACTTGTGACAGCGTAATCCCTGTCTCTTCGAACGTCTCCCGGACGACAGCGGCAGACGGAGTTTCACCGGGTTCGATTTTACCGCCGACACCGTTCCACATTCCCATCGCCGGCTGCTTTTGCCGGTTGAGCAAGAGGAACTGTTCGCCTTGGCGGACCAGGCAAAGCGTATACGGGTAGAGGACGTCCTGCACGATCAGAACAACTCCTTTTTCCAACTCGCATACTGGTCGTCTGACGGGACGGGTTGGATCGTTTTCTGTCCGTCGCTCCAAACGGTCAAGGCTTGTTCCGTCAAAATCCGGTGGCCGGTTTCAGTCCGGACGGCAAGTAAGCTCCGTTTATTGAACGGGGAGGCGGCATGCTGCTGGATGATTTGTTCGATTGCTGCGAGCTGCTCCGGCAAAAGCGTCTGTTGGGTATAAAAATGGTAGCCGATGATGAACGTGTCGTCGAGTCCTATCCGTTGCATTTCAAGCTGGTACCCGGCACCGTTCGGGGCAATCCGGAAGCTGCCGCTTGGTGAAAGGACGGTCTCACCTGTCAATGGAACAGGGCGTAAGGCGAGATTGATTCCGAACCCACTGTCGACGAGGTACGTCGCGCCTGCATGCTGGAGGAGAATCGCGACATGGGTCGGACCAGTCGCCGACCAGACTTCGTGTTCATTGTCATAGACGGTCGCTTTGACGAGCGCGACATCAAATCCTTTGATCCGCAAAATTTCATAGAGCAGATGATTTAAATCGTAACAGACACCGCCTGCTTGATTGGTGACAAACGTCTGCTCAAGGCGTGCTTCGTTAAAAGGTAACGTCCGTTTTGAGAGGACGGCCTGATTATCAAACGGCAGGTGGTAGGCGAATGCTTCTAATAGAGATGGTAAATCGTCAAACGTAATCGGCCGGTCAAGTGGAAACTGTATCCGGGATGCGATTGTTTTCATGAGAGATGACAATTGAATTCCTCCTTTTTCAATCTCCTTAGTATGGCACAAAATGTCTGAAATTTAATTAAACAGTCTGGATAGTACCGAATCAATTGATTTTTTAAAATGAAATGAATCGATGAAAAAAGGGTTTTCGGGAAATTAAAGCGAATAACGTTCAACTAGTTCCTCATTTAACGAATCACTAGCATTGCACATATCGATAAAGTATGGTGCCTGCCATTTTTGAGTTGCGATGGCTTGTTTACTTGTTGGTGTATCCCAACTTGGATAAACACGCATCGCCATCTTTCCTTTTGTTGCATTAGATGAAAGAACATTTTGTTGAAGAAGTACTTCTTTCGGAAAGATGAATTGTCCGAATGCTGTCTCATTTTTAAAAGTCGTGATGACTAATAAATCAGGGGCTTCGTCATATCGATAGGGCTGATTCTTATTGTTGTCGTCTTTTTCCCAAAAGACCACAAACTGCCCTAGTTTTGTAGGCGTTACATGTCCTATCCGAAAACGAACGGTTTTGGAAAATATTTTAAAAGTCCCAGCACCATAGTTCGCATTTTGTGGTTCTTCTTGAACCCTCTCTAATGGTAAACGATTGGGTTCATAAATGATTTTATTTACATAATTCAGTACTTCGAAAAAATCATGCACGTTTCAGTTCACCTCTCAACGGATTTAAATGGTCTATAGTTAGTATAAAGCTGTATATCACGAATTCTATTTGAAATAACATTACACGTATAAAGGAGATCATCAATGAGACAGTCTAAAACGAATATTGAAAAAGAGATTCCGATTTTCGGACTGAAGCAGGAAGGGATGCATTATCAAAACAAGGCGAGCGTCTATGCTGTTGTCGTTGATAAGGAACAACAAAAATACCTAAGCGTTCGGACTAATTCACAACATTTCTTCCTTCCCGGAGGTGGGAGGGAAGTCGGTGAAACACCGGAGCAAGCACTTCACAGAGAACTGTTAGAAGAGACGGGTTATACGATTCGTATCGAAGCACCGATAGGACGGGCCAAACAGTATTTGATAGCACGAAACGGACAAGCCATCCTCAACGATGCGTTATTTTACAAAGTGACGTTACTCGAGTTGACACAAGCGGCAGTCGAAATGGATCATCTTCCGACGTGGCTCAGTCTTCAAGATACGGATAAGTTATTTCATGCGCATCAGAGATGGGCGGTCAGGGAAGCCGTCGATTATTAAAATCATCGAATTAAAAGCAAATGCTGGTTCCGTAAACAAAGGACACCCATCTGGCCAAAAGATTTGGGTCGATGGATGCTCTAATTCGGAGCATTTCGTTGTCTACGTGCTGTCTTCTCGGAACTATGAAGTGAAGGAGTCAAAAAGCAACATAAAAGGGTTGTTCCTCTTCGTTTAAAATTTTAAGGATTCGTTCACTTAAATTTGACCAGGTCACCATGTCTAGAACTTCTTTTAAACTGAAAAAGCCGACTTCCAGACTTTCGCTGCTCGTTTGTAGTGTCCCACCGACTGCTTTTGCCAGCCAACAGGTCGCGCAAACATGTTGGCTTATGTTTTGATAGATGCCACAAAAGCGAGTCACCTCAATATCGATTCCGGATTCTTCTTTCACTTCACGGATGATTCCGTCCTCGATGGTTTCTCCTAGTTCAATGACCCCACCTGGAAATTCTCAGCCTCGCTCTGGTCCTTTAATAAGCAGGATTTTTCCGTGATCATCAAGGACGACGGCACCTGCTGAGAGTGAATGTTTTGGCATCATCTAATCTCCACCTTTATTTAAATATAAGACTTGTAACCGTCACTATATCTTGTTTTATGCTCTGCCAGTCAACGAATACTGGCTGTACAACCAGCTGATGGCATCTTTTAAGTCACTTGCAATGTAGTCAATACGGATGTTATTTGATTCGTCACGATGGTCGCGTAACGACATTTCCCCCGCACCTGTTCGTACTAAAATTTTAATACAACCTGCTGTTGAAGCCGCCAGCATGTCGGTCCAACGATCCCCGATGACGACACAATTTTCTAGAGTTAAATTATGAGCTTTTTGCGCCTTCGATAACATGCCGATACCAGGCTTCCGGCACGTACAACCTTCTTGAGGATTGTGTGGACATATGTAAACATCATCAAAACCGAATCCAGTCAATTCCTGTTGAAAGTCTTCGATTGTTGCAAACCCTTTAGAAATACCGGGCTGATTTGTGAATGAAAACAATGGAATCCGGTCTTTTTTTAATCGATTGATTGCCAAAGCGGTATACGGAAACAGTTTAAATTCTCCAGGGTAGTGCATGGTGGTACCCCCGCCGGTACCATCACGATCCAAAAAGACAGCTTCTATGTTTTTCATCGTTTATATCTCCTGTCATGAATTTAGTAGGTACGCTACCCCATGCCATTAAACATGCTCATTTTTATAACAAATGAATCCGTTTAGAAGAAAAATGAACTCATTAAACATAGTCAAATACGCTAAACATACTCAAAATCATTCAAAATGAGTATGTTTAGCCAAAAATGAGTTAATTTATGATTTGCCGTCCATCTGTTTAGTTATTCCATTACATGCTGGTTGTTACTTTTTTTAATGTTATAAGATTGGCGATAACAGGCGCGAGATACTTTCCTTAAAGCGGATCATCTGCGGACGGGCAGCGTATTTTTCCCGCGTTAACAAACTACTATCGGCGACGTCTGATAAAAAGAGCAGTTCCAGTTCTTCGCCGACCGCCGCATACGTCGCCCAGTAGACGAACGGGTGATCCGGCTGGTTCGGAATCATGATCTTCAGGGTAACGCCGGACGCTAAGGCAATCCGGCAGGCATCCATGAAACTGGCGTCCGGAATAAAGTAGGGTGACTGAATATAGATTGATTTTTCCGCCGTATGAATTATTTGGATCAGCATGTTTTTCAAGTATTCCGTCTCTGACGTTGGACCGGACGTCACGATTTGAGCCGGGACACGGTCTGTCGAATCCGCTAGCGGTGGAATCGGTGCCGTTGACCAATCGGTTCGCTCACGGCTCGCGGCATCCCAGTCCTGTTCAAAATGAAACTCGAGTGCTTCGACGACGGGGCCGAGGACCCGCAGATGTGTGTCACGCCAGTAGCCGAACTGTTCGTCTTCCCCAAGGTACTCCGATCCGACGTTAAAACCGCCGATGTAGCCGATTTGCCGGTCAATCGTACAAAGTTTCCGGTGATTGCGGTTGTTGATCCGCAGGTTGAAGATGCCGAACGGCGAAGCGAAAAACGACCGGACTTCAGCGCCGTCTTGGTTGAAAGCAGCGAAGTCCTTCGCTTTGAGTTTCCAGGAGCCGATCGCATCATAGAGAACGCGCTGACGACGAAACCAAAACAGGTCATTCACAAAAATCTGTCCCACTCATCACAGCAACAGATTCTCAAGCAGGTATTTTAACGTTTAATGTCTAAAGTATAGCTTTAGACATACATAAGGAGTGAAACGACATGTTTACCCATCAGATCACAGAACGACTCGGATTAAAATTGATTGAACGGCAAGATGCCGACGCCCTGTTCGCCTTAGTCGACGCCAACCGGGACCACTTACGGGAGTGGCTCGGCTGGGTCGATGGAGCGACGGGACCGGACAGCTATCGCGACGAAGTGATTCCGGCCTGGCTGAAGCAGTATGCGGACGGAGACGGTTTCGCCTGCGGGATTTATTATGACGGCGCTCTAGTCGGAACGGTCGCCCTGCACGAAATCAATCAAACGTTACGCCAGACATCAATCGGCTATTACGTAACGGGAGCCGGGCGCGGAAAAAACCTGATGACGGAAGTCGTTCGCTTCATTACGGCATACTGCTTCACGACACTCGGCTTGAACCGAGTCGTCATTGAATGTGCGGCCGGCAATACACGGAGTCAACGGATTCCCGAGCGGCTCGGGTTCGTCAAAGAAGGAACATTACGGTCGGCAGAACGGCTTTACGGAGAATTCCATGATATCATCGTCTACGCGATGCTTGCACAGGACTGGCAATCGAAAATGACACAGGTCGAACAAACGGAAGTAGGGCACAGCCGATGATAAATATCCGCTTTGAACCGATGACGGAAACGATGTATCAGACGTATTTACCGACGGCAATTGAAGAGTACGCCGCGGAAAAGGTGAAAGCCGGAACGTGGGTGGAAGCGGAAGCCATCGACCGGTCGACGGAAGAGTTTCGTCAACTCTTACCGGACGGACGCGCGTCAAAAGACAATTATCTTTTTTCACTCATTGATGAGGCGACGACTGAGGCGGTCGGGATGATGTGGTTTCATGTCGTGGAGAAAAAGCAGGGACGGACGGCATTCATCTATGATTTTTCGGTTGATGCACATCACCAAGGAAAAGGCTACGGGCGACAGGCGATGGTGGCACTTGAACAGGTCGCACGGCGGATGAACATCAAGATCATCGGGCTTCATGTCTTTGCCCACAATACGCGGGCGATCAAGCTGTATGAATCGTCGGGGTACGCGCCGACGGATCTCCATATGGAAAAACGGTTGGATTAAATGAAAGCACGAAAGCAACTGTACCAGCTGCTTTCGTGCTTTTTGTTAGTTGAATTCGTTCAGCGCCACGTCTGTAACGTGTTCGCGAACTGGATGTCGGTCTCAAGTTCTCCTTCGATGCGTTTCAGAGCAAAGTCGTTCCCGGCCAACCAGTCGCGGAAATCGAACTCGACCGGCTCTTGGTCACCACCGAGCGCGAACCAGACCTTCAAGTCCTCCGGAAAGTATGCCGAGGTATGAATCGTTCCGGCCCAGTGGGAGTAGAGCTCGGAAAAGACCCCTTTATCGGTATCGTTGAGCAGACGGAAGGCAGACTCCGCATCTTGAATCAAGTGCTGGTGCGACTTCATTTCCATCATCCGTCGTTTCGAGTCATCGAGATGGAACCGGTTTTCGTGTTGCAGTAAATCAAAATGGTTCGTACAGAGATTCGTCTCCCGGACTTCGATGTCGCGTGCCGTCGCTTCGATGACGAACGAGCGCGCCGACTTATCGTGGACGACGTAGGTGAAAGAACCGCGGTGCGGCAATTCCTTAACGAGCGAAATCGCGTCTTCGACCGATGTACATGTCTCAAGGATGATCCGGCCAATCATGAAACTGACGAATCCGTCTCCGGGGCGTCGCCGGTTGATGAAGTTGTAGCCCATCGCCAGTCCGTGTTCGTTCATGCCGTCCATCCGACCGGTCACGCGTGACGCGGGACCGATGATGGCAGAACCGCCGTCCGTCGGTTGGAAAACGGAAAACCGTCCGTCGTAGGTCATCGGATGATAATCATAATTGCGGACTAAAAAATTATCGCCCGTCATGATCGAACAGCCGCTTTTCGGACCTTCGACGCGGTAATGACCAAAGTGAAGCAATGTGTCCGCAAGCGACAGTTCAAGTTCATCTTGGAGTCCGAGGATTTCATCCCACATGTGCGGGACATACCGTAAGAACATTTCTTTTGTTTCGCCCGGGTCGACCTGAAAGCGTGGAACCCGAATCTTCCAGTTGTCTTCCCGGTTATGGAGTAATTCATTTTGTTTGACGTACCGTCCTTGTTCACGGCCGAACTCGTAGTGGGTGCCGCGAAACTGGGTGATTTCATTAGCGACCTGTTGCATGACGACTCATCCTTTCTGCTTCTCGTACTGTCGATTATACCGAACGACTTAACAAAAGTCGTAGCCGACGCATTGGCGGTAACACATCATGGATTGGAAAAATTCCGTAAAAAGAGTCAAACATCGCTTCATTTTACCGATATAGAAAAGGGAGGGGGAAGATGGATGAAAAATTTGACGGTACGAAGAAAAATTCAAATGTTGATTGCGACGGCAATCGTCGCGATGGTCCTGATTACGAGTGCAAGTATCTACTTTTTAAATCAGATGGCCAATGCATCTGAAGCGATGTACGAAGAAAACTTAATCCCGGTTCAAGAAGTCGGACAGATTCGGATTGATACCCGGGCGCTCGATTCGTTCCTCGCCGAGATGATGTTGACGAAAGATCCGGCACGTCTCGAAGAACTGGAGGGACAAATCGATCAACGCCAAGCACAAATCCGGACATCGATTACTAAATTTGAGCGGACGGCGAACATTGGTGCCCGTGAAAGAAAACAACTCGTGGAATTGAATGATCTTGTCATCGCCTACGACAATGGACTCAGTACGATTCAAAGTTTAGCGATTGAAGGGAGTAAAGAAGAGGCTTACGAAACATACGCGACAGGTCTCGAACAAGTTCGTGATCAAGTCGCTGATACGGCAGCAAGCTTGATGAAATCGATGACGAATCAAGCGAAGTCGATCAATGAACAAAATCAGGCAGAGAAACAGACAGCCTTTTACTTAATGGCGGCAATTTTCATCGGATCGTTGCTTTTGTTTGCGATTTTAGCGCTCTACATCATTCGCTTAATCACGCGACCGATCCGTTCACTCCAAGGCTGGATGGAACAGTCGGGTGATGGTGATTTGACGGTACGTGGTGATTACAATTCAAAAGATGAACTTGGTCAATTGACAGCATCGTTCAATACGATGACGGAACAGTTGCATCATGTCATCGTCGAGATGACGGGAACGTCGAACCACGTCGCGAAAGCATCGGACGAACTGAGTGCGAACGCGGAAGCGACGACGAAAGCAACGGAACTCGTCGCCGTGACAATGGAAGAAATCGCGAGCGGATCGACACAACAACTGGGTCAAGTCTCGGGCGCGTCACGAACGGTCGAGGAATTGACGTCCGGCATCCGCCAAGTCGCGCGGAATGCGCAACAGATGTCTGACGTGACCGGCGACGCGATGGGGAAAGTCGAGCAAGGCAGTCAAGTCGTCGACAAACTCGGCCGACAAATGGAACAAATCAATACGGACGTCACGGAACTTGGACACGTCATCGTCGGACTCGGTGGTCGCTCAAAAGAAATCGGGCAGATTACGGCGTCGATCACGGGCATCGCCGCGCAAACGAACTTACTTGCCTTAAATGCAGCGATTGAAGCGGCACGTGCCGGGGAGCAAGGGCGCGGATTCGCCGTCGTCGCAGCAGAAGTCAAGGCGCTCGCCGAACAATCGGCGGTTGCGGCGAAGCAAATCGAAGGATTGATTCAAGTCATTCAGCGGGAGACGGAACATTCCGTCGTCTCGATGGAAAAAGTTTCGGGTGAGATGACGAGCGGGATTCACGTCGTCGCAGCAGCGAGTGATTCGTTCAAGGAAATCGAGTGCTCGATCGTCGACGTGACCGATCAAGTCGAAGAAGTATCCGGTGCTGTTCAGGAAATGGCAGCGGGCAGCGAACAGATCGCGGCCGTCATGCGGGAAATCCAGGGCGTCACGGAAAGTGCTGCTGCCGGAACGGAGAATATTTCAGCGTCGACGGAAGAGCAGATGGCATCGATGCAGGAAATCTCATCGGCCTCGCAGTCGCTTGCGACGATGGCAGAGAATTTAAAAGGGCTAGCGGACCGGTTTCAGGTTTGAATCGATTTCGGATCGTGAAAGATAAGATCATACAAAAACGACGGATGCGACGCTGTTACAGCGAAAGGCATCCGTCGTTTTTATTGGTTACGAAATTTTAGTTTTATCCGTTTGCTTCGGGATCTGGTTTGGCTTCGTCAGAATGAATCGGACAGCCATGTAAGCGACGAACATACCAAGCAGTCCACCGAGTGTATTCAGCAATAAATCATCGACGTTGAAGGTACGGCGGAACAGCAGACCAGCATAACTGAAGACAAATTGCAACGTTTCAATCACAAAACTCACAAGGAAAAGGAGCAGCAATCCTGTTGTGAAACGAGTTTTGAAAAGGACAACAAGATAGACGCCGAGCGGCAGGAACAAAAGGAAGTTATAAGCAGTCAACTTTACTGAATTCCAAAAGAACCAATGGCCTTGCTGCCCTGCAATCATCCAATCGTTGATAAAGTGGAAAGGGCGCAACTGAATTTCGATTGATCCCGCTTGCGGAGGTAAATAAACGAAACCGATTGTCAAGTGGACGACGACAATCGCGTACACGAGAAAGCTGTACATGATACTTCGTTTGCCTAAGTGATTAAATGCCTGTCTTCTGAAATCAAATCCAGCATACATCAATAATCCGAGTAGTCCGAGCAGGGTGAAAACGGGGAATGAGATGGATGGCATATGATGCTCCTTTACATAGATAAATCGTCGCCCTTAAGATTGGACGCGTTTCGTCTTTTTTTGTTTCCATAATATGAATGCGATGATTCCTGTCGCGATAAGATAAAACACACCATAGAATTGCTGCATCAAATAAGGCAAATCAAACAGATGGATGACGCGAAATCCAGCTACAAGCATGAGGCATAAGATGAACGCTAGTTTTGTATTCAAACACATCTACCTCCTAGACTATTGAATCTGTGAATTGGGAATAAAAGACCAAAAATAGGATAACACAACAAAAACCCATTCGTCTTTCATTATTAGGAATTAACATTGTTTTTGTGGAAAAAGCAGGGATTTTGAGTGAGAGTGCCGTAATATGCGTTTAAGGACAGTAAATGAAAATCGGAGGAATGAACATGACTTTTCCCGTTTTACAAACGGAGCGATTACAGCTCGTCGAAGTAACAGACGACCATGCGGAAGCATTATTTGAAATCTTATCGGACGAGGCAGTGACGCGCTTTTACGGGATGGATCCACTACAAGAAAAAAGTGATGCATTGAACATCATTAAATCATTTAAACAAACGTTTGACGGTCATCAAGGCATCCGTTGGGGGATTGTCATCCGCGACAGCGGGACGTTCATCGGGACGCTCGGTTTGAATCACTTGAATCTTTACGGAAAAAAAGCAGAGATCGGATTTGAACTTGACTTTGCACACTGGCGGCGCGGCTATTCTTCAGAAGCCGTTCAAGCTGTTCTTACCTATGCTTTTAAGACACTTGGTTTGTACCGAATAGGTGCTGTAACATTCTTAGAAAATGACGCTTCAATTCAATTGTTAAAGGGGCTCGGATTTGAAGAGGAGGGTATCTTGCGTGGGTATTTGTTTCAAGGCGGGACATCGCATAACGGGCGACTGTTCTCCTTGCTGCGTCCTGATCACGAGTCTTCATACCGTGAGGATAGATTATAGTCCATCTATCTAAATGTAGTGCATCTAACCTTCTGACACTCCCCTCACTAATCGTCAAGAAAATATCATGTTAATGTTAGTAGAATGATTCGTGAATAGAGGTGCTTAAACATGTTTCGCAATCGAAAGAGCAGTAATGAAGTCATGCTCTACACACTCGGTGTATGTCTGCTTATACTGATTTTTTTGACTCTTGCAACGCAACCTGTTCTTATCACGCAGACAGGACAATTAATGTATGACAAAACGATTTGGCCGGTACGGGAAGAGATTATGATGTTCATCTTATTTTACTTGTTCGCATTTTTCGGATACGTCTTCCTTGTCTACGTATTTCATAAAAAAAACAGACATTGAAGTCTTCCGCATCACGTGCTGTAACATCTGAAAAGAATAAAGGGGGAAGTGGTCATGAAAACCACTTCCCCTCCTTTGTTTTAAAAGAATTGACAGTTGTCCAGATAGAAGTCGGTAACTGTATTGTGTGTTTTTGGTGTCAACAGCAAGATGGCGATATGTCTGGTAAAGAAACTTTACAGACACCTGTTTCTGGCAATTTCAATTGAATGTTTTTTGCATTTAGTACATCTCCTGTTAAATGTGCAATGATCGACCGGACTTGTTCGTAACCCGTCATTAAAAGGAAGGTAGGCGCGCGTCCATAACTCTTTGATCCAATGATATAAAAGTTCTTCTCCGGCTGTCTTAACTCGGCTTCTCCGTGTGGACGTACGGTTCCACAACTATGCAGGTTTGGATCAATTAATGGAGCAAGCAGTCGTGGGCTTTCGGTAATAGAGTCCACGTCCATACGAATTTCGCGAAGGAATGAAAAATCCGGACGGCTACCGGTTAAGACGATCACCTCCTGTACAGTCAGCTGTCGATTATCAGCACTAATCAATGAAATGCCCTCATTTGTCGGCGCGGTTTCCGCGACTTTAAAGCTGGTATGAACAGTGACGAGACCGGACTCGACAAGCGTACGTGCCATTGATCCAAGTTGACCACGTTCGGCCAATTGATCATTCTCTTCTCCACCAAACGCTTTGACTACGTCTGTTTTACGGATAATCCAGTGGATGTCCGTCTCAGGATAGTCTTTTTTTAATGCCACCGCACCCATTAATGCCGTCAGAGCGGAATGTCCGCTCCCGATAATCGCAAGACGTTGATTGGCATATCGATCAGTTTCTTGTCGGAAGTTCGGAATCGTATGCATGACGCGTTCGATGAGCGAATCGTGCGGATGTCCCGCACTGTACATGGAATTGGGTTGTCCCCATACACCTGTCGCATCCAAAATAGCAGCGGCTAAAAAACGGCGGCGGCCCATCGGTGTTTGAACGATGATTTCAAATGGCGACTGCTCCCGATCTGCTGTCGTCATTTTATCGATGCCTTGACGCGAAATCGAGACAACCTGATGCTGCAGATACAAATTTGACGCAATGGTCGGCAACGTTGCGAGTGGACGCAAATAGTACTCCAGTAAATCATGGCCAGTCGGAAAAACATCAGCTGCTGGGCGATTCCACCCGTTTTCGTGTAATTGTGCAGCAGCTACAGGATCGATGTTGTATTCCCAATTTGAAAACATTTTCACATGCGACCATTTCTTAATGTGCGTACCAATATGAGCACCTGCCTCCATAATAGAAAAGGGAAGACCTTTTTGAGAAAGATGTGCGGCGGCAACGAGTCCGATTGGACCTGCACCAATAATGAAAATAGGGTGAGTAAAAGATTGATTTGACATTTAAAACACTCCTTTTATTTGTATTTTGCAAACTTTAAGATGACGTTTTACAGCAGAAATCGCTGTTGAGCATGGCTTCGTTCAACAAGGTGATAGATTGTAAGACCGCTGTTTTCTCAAACGGCGTCATCTGTTTAAAGATATCTTCAAGATGAGCGTTCACTTCAGTATCGATTCCGTCAGTCACCTGTTGACCAAGTGGAGTTAAATGAATTAACTGAATCCGGCGGTCCTCGGAAGAGGGGGATTTTAAAACAAGCTCTCGTTTGATCAGCGTCTGGATTTGTCGACTAAATGTTGTGATATCCATACCTAATAAGTCGGCAATTTCCTGCATTGCCGATCCGGGCCGCTTTGAGATTTCAAAGAGGATATGACTTTGGACGAGCGAGACCTCCTGATCTAGAACGGAACAACAGGTTTTATTCAACAGTCCAAAACGACGTGTAAACGTCTGAAAAACTTCACGGGGTTCTTGCATGAACAACTTCTCCTTTGTCTTATGATTGATTACCTTAGTTATAATAAATTAACTTGCAATTTGCAAGTATTTTTTCAAACTAATAAATAGTAACACATGAAGAAAATCCTATAATGATTATTTGAAAAATGAAGACAGATGATCGACGACAACTTTGCAACATATATCTGCAAGGAGCGGAAAAAGGGAATGCTACTTTTGAAACGGATATTGATAAATGAAAGTAGGGGCGGAAGATGAAAAAAGCAGACGTGTTCGTGATTGAGGAAAAGACGGTCGTCGCGGGCCGGATTAAAATGAAATTCGTTTTTGAAAGATTCTTCGAGAGGGTGGAGGGAGCTGCAGTCTATGTCTTTCCTATAGACATAGTCAATGGACCGTGCAACAACGAACGGAATTCACGATGGACGGAAGACGCTAAAAATTACGACGCACAGCGGCGGATAGCGGGATGCATTAATATTGGCGCATGGAAGCCGAAATATTGGTTAATTCTATTGAATAACATATACGTTATATAATACAATCGTTATATAGATAACAAAGGGGGCTAATCATGACAAGACCATTGATTTATTTTCTTTGTACAGGAAATTCGTGCCGAAGCCAAATCGCAGAAGGATTTGGGAAACACTATTTGCCGGGCTGGGACGTCTATTCAGCCGGAATTGAACAACATGGCTTAAACCCAAAAGCTGTCCGGGCGATGCAGGAGCAGGGGATTGATATTTCCAAGCAAACATCTGATTTGATTGATCCGGATCTTTTGAAGCGGGCGACGATCGTTGTCACCTTGTGTGGGGATGCGCGTGATAACTGTCCTGTCATTCCTCGACATGTCCGTCAAGAACATTGGGGATTTGATGATCCTGCACGTGCAACAGGAACGGAAGCTGAGCAATGGTCTGTCTTCCAACGTGTACGTGATAAAATCGGAGAACGGATTCAACGATTCGCTAATAAAGAGGCAAGTAACTAAAAGCGAAAGGAGGAACAGATATGATTGAGACAACGAACCATGTTGACGAAATGAGTCAGTTCTTAAAACTGCTCAGCGATGGCACACGTCTTGAAATCTTACGACGATTATACGTCCGGGAACATTGTGTTTGTGATTTTGTCGAGATGTTTGATATCTCACAACCCGCCGTCAGCCGTCACTTGAAATTATTACGCCAGTCGCAAATTATCTTGGAGCGGCGTGAACGGCAATGGATCCATTTCCGAATCAATCCGGACCATCCGCATCATGACTTGCTATTAACGATCTTGGACGCGATGGAACAGCCGACAATCCCGGAAAAAAGCTGCTGAGAGGATTTGTTGGCAATGAGGGGGCAGTTTCCCTTGCATTTCATATAACGATAAGGTTATGTTATATATAACAAGTTGGTTATATAAAAAGGAGCTGAATGAAGATGAAGAAAATTGAGATTTACGATCCGGCGATGTGTTGTCCGACCGGTTTATGTGGACCTTCGATTGATCCGGAGCTGACCCGGATGGCGACGGTCGTTCATGTTTTGAAACAGCATGGTTACCCGATCGAGCGCTTTAATTTGGTGAACGAGCCGGATGCATTCGTCGAAAATCAATTGATTAAGCAAGCGATCACGGACGGTGTCGACACTCTGCCGATCACGCTTGTCAATGGGTCGATTGTCCGGCGTCGCGGTTACTTGTCAAATGCGGAACTTGCGGAGCTGACCGGTGTAGAAGAAAAAAGTTTCGCGGTCGTTGATGGTCAAAAACCGAAAATTCGCCTGACTCTAAAGTAAGGACGTGACGAAGATGGAACCGTTAACCTTGAATGGACTAAAATTAACCCGTTACTTATTTTTGACCGGAAAAGGCGGTGTCGGTAAGACGTCGACGGCATCACTCCTCGCGATCAAACTGGCAGACAACGGAAAGCGTGTTTTGCTTGTCTCGACGGATCCGGCCAGTAATTTGCAAGACATCTTTAAGATAGACCTGACAGAAGAACCGACTGCGGTTCCCGGTGTCGAGCGCCTGTTCGTCGCAAACTTTGATCCGGAACAAGCAGCGGCGGACTACAAGGAAGCGGTCGTCGGACCGTATCGAGGCATTTTGCCGGATGCGGCCGTCCGGTCAATGGAAGAACAATTGTCCGGTGCCTGTACCGTCGAAATTGCCGCCTTTGATCAATTTACTGGATTATTGGCAGCGCCGGACGCAAAACAGACCTACGATCACATCATTTTTGATACGGCACCGACAGGCCACACGTTACGCTTACTCAGTCTGCCGAATGCCTGGAACGTCTATCTCGATGAGAACACGACCGGCACGTCTTGTCTCGGTCCGTTAGCAGGATTGACGGAGAAAAAGTCACAGTACGAACAAGCGACGGAGCTGTTGGCGAATCCAGCGGAGACGACTTTAATTTTGGTCGCCCGGGCGGAATCTTCGACATTGACGGAAGCAGCCCACGCTTATCAGGAACTGCACGCACTCGGGATTCAAAATGCCCGTTTGATCGTCAACGGCATGTTGCCTGAGACAACGAGTCAGGATACGTATTATCAAGCTTTCTGGCACCGTCAGCAGGCTGCGCTTTCGACCTTACCTGAAGTTTTTTTACGAGAAGTCCCGTTGTTCAGTTTGCCCTACGCCTCAACGAGTTTAATCGGCGTCGCGCAACTCCGCGATTGGTTGACAGAAACGGAACATCCGGAAATGTTGATGGAACGCGAGCAACTAAACGTTCCGCCTCTGTCACATCTGGTTGATCAATTGGATGCAGCAGGACCGGGTGTCGTCATGACGATGGGGAAAGGCGGGGTCGGCAAGACGACGATGGCGTCGATGATTGCGATTGCTTTGACAGAACGGGGACACGATGTCGTTTTGACGACGACGGACCCGGCAGCGCACCTTGAACTGACGATTGAGACGAACGAAAACCCGCATCTTGAAATTAGCCGGATTGATCCGAAGGTTGAAATTGACCGTTATACGGCGCAAGTCTATGCGGCGGCGGGTGAACTGACGGAGGAAGCCCATGCTTTACTTGCAGAAGATTTAAAATCGCCGTGTACGGAAGAAATCGCCGTTTTCCGCGCCTTTGCCGATACCGTTGCCCGGGCAAACGACCGATACGTCGTCATCGATACAGCACCGACGGGACATACGTTACTGTTGCTTGACGCGACGGAAAGTTATCATCAGGAGATGGAACGAGCGACCGGAGATGTACCGGAGGCAGTCAAGACGCTATTACCGCAACTGCGTGACGCAAGCCGGACGCATGTCATCATCACGACACTCGCGGAAGCAACACCGGTCTTTGAAGCCGGACGCTTGCAGGAAGATTTACGTCGTGCCGGGATTGAGCCGATGGCTTGGATTGTCAATCAATCGTTTGCCGCGACAGCGACACGTGATCCAATTCTTGGTCACAAAGCGGAAGCAGAACGTCCTTGGTTGGAAGAAGTCGACCGATTGAGCCGGCAGATGACCGTCGTCGCCTGGCAGACCGAACCGGTTTCCGGATATCATCACCTACTCGCACTTTCGAAAGGATGAATTTTATGCAAATCACACCTGAAGCAGTCATGTACCTGAAAGAACAAGTGGAACACGAACAAGCACCCGGCATCCGTCTCTATCAAGCCGGACAAGGCTGTTGCGGACCAAGTTTCGGACTCGGATTCGGGGCCGGCGAAACCGGTGATCAAGTCAAAGACTTTGATGGATTGGCGCTGGCGATCGACGGAAATTTAGCGGATGTCAGTCATGACATCACGCTCGCACTGGAAGAGACGGACCAAGGTCCGCAAATCGTCCTCCTCGGTGCATCCAACTGTTAAACAGTAAATCGAAATTTAATACAGAAATGAAGTGAACGCATTGACCGGCACACATCTACTTGCGATCGGGATTTTCCTGGTCACGTTATTTTTAATCATCAAACAACCAAAGGGTCTCGGCATCGGCTACTCCGCCATGGGGATGGCATTGATTGCTTTACTGACCGGGGTCGTCAATCTGGACGATGTCGCGACTGTCTGGGGCATCATCTGGAACGCGACGTTTACCTTCATCGCTCTGATCATCATCTCATTGATTTTAGACGAGATCGGCTTCTTTGAATGGGCCGCCTTACATATGGCACGAATCGCCAAAGGCGGCGGATTGAAATTGTTCATCTACATGACGCTACTTGGGGCAGGGGTCGCTGCCTTGTTCGCAAATGACGGCGCCGCGTTGATTTTGACACCAATCGTCCTCGCGATGGTCCGGCACTTAAAGTTACCGGATTATTTCGTCCTCGCGTATGTCTTCGCGTCCGGCTTCATCGCCGATACGGCAAGTCTGCCGTTCGTCGTTTCGAACCTCGTCAACATCGTCTCGGCCGACTTCTTTGACATCGGCTTTACAGACTATGCGGCACGGATGGTGTTCGTCAACGTCTTTGCAGTTTCCGGGAGTTTACTCGTACTTTATCTTTACTTCCGTAAGAGTATTCCGAAGACTTATGACGTGACACAACTCGTCGCACCACGCGCGGCAATCAAAGATCAGCGAATGTTCAAATTATCATGGGTGGTCCTCGTGCTGCTTGTCGTCGGTTACTTCACGAGTGATCTCATCGGGATTCCCGTCAGTCTCGTTGCCGGCGTCATCGCCTTGTTCTTTTTACTGATGGCCCGCCGTTCACCAAGTGTCCCGACGAAACGAGTCATTGCCGGTGCACCATGGGCAATCGTCTTCTTCTCGCTCGGGATGTACATCGTCGTTTACGGTCTGCAAAATGCCGGTCTGACGCAACTTTTAGCGGACATCATCGATGGATTTGCGACAAATCTCGCCGCCGCGACGTTCGGGATGGGCTTCCTCGCTGCCATTTTGTCATCGATCATGAACAACATGCCGACCGTGATGATTGATGCACTCGCGATCGATCTCAGTCAGGCAACAGGATCGATCCGGGAGGCCTTGATTTATGCCAACGTCATCGGCTCCGACTTAGGTCCGAAAATCACGCCGATCGGGAGTCTTGCGACGTTGCTTTGGTTACACGTCTTACGGACGAAAGGTGTTAAAATCGGGTGGGGACAATACGTTAAGATTGGAACGATTTTAACGGTTCCGACGCTTGCGATCACCTTACTCGGTCTTTACATCAGCTTGTTACTTTACTAAGGGGGATTATTCATGAAACTACTCATCATCGGTTCAGTTGCTGCCGGAACATCGGTCGGCGCGAAAGCCCGTCGGAACGACGAATCACTACAAATTACGATTTATGACCGCGATCAAGACATCTCGTACTCGGGTTGCGGGATTCCGTACTTCGTCGGTGGCGAGATCGAAGACATCGATACCTTGACACCACGGGACGCGGCGTTCTTTAAAAAACGCTACAACATCGACGTCAAGACCCAACATGAAGTCGAATCAATCAATCATCAGACGAAGACGGCGACCATCTTAAATGGCGTAACGGGTGAACGCTTCGAGGATACGTACGATACGCTGGTCCTCGCGACAGGGGCCTCAAGCATCATTCCGCCATTTCCCGGTGTTGATGCACCAAACGTCTTTTCCGTCCGGAACGTCCAGAACGCCGGTGCGATCCGTACGTACATCGAGCAACACGATCCGAAGACGGTCACGATCGTCGGTGGCGGATTCATCGGACTTGAGATGGCGGAACAATTGACGTATCGCGGCATTGTCGTCACGCTCGTCGAACGGCTGCCGCAAGTCATGCCACCGCTTGATTTTGATATGGCGTCGCGTGTCGGCGATCATCTTGAAAGTAAAGGGGTCCGGCTGTTGTTAAATGAATCCGTCACGGCATTGACGGGCGAAGGCGAAGTCACGCAAGTCGAACTCGCGAGCGGCAAATCGGTTGCGACGGATTTTGTCATCCTCTCGGTCGGCGTCAAACCGAACACGGAACTGGCGACGCAAATCGGCGTCACACTCGGTCAGACTGGGGCGATTGCCGTCAATCCGCAAATGCAGACGAACGTGAAAGACGTCTACGCCGTCGGTGACGTCGCAGAGAGCTTTTCCGTCATTACGGGAGAAGCAATCTATCGGCCGCTCGGTTCAACAGCGAACAAGATGGGTCGGATTGCCGGGATGGTCATCACCGGCGAAGAGGCGGCACATCGCGGCATTCTCGGGACGGGGATTTTCAAGGCATTCGATTTGACGGTCGCCCAAACCGGCTTGACGGAAAAAGAAGCCCATGCCGCCGGATTCGATATTGAGATTTTACACAACATTAAACCGGACCGTCCCGAGTATATGGGCGGAAAGGACATGGTCATCAAAGCGATTGCTGACCGAAAAACAGGACGGGTCCTCGGGGCACAAATCGTTGGACCGCAAGGCGTCGACAAACGGATTGATGTCCTCGCGACGGCAATCACGTTCAAGGCGAAAGCGGAAGACTTATTCCACCTCGATCTTGCCTATGCCCCGCCGTTCTCGACGACAAAAGATCCCGTCCTCTACACGGGGATGGCACTTGATAATGCGATTAAGAAGACGGCCCGCTTAGTGACGCCGGAAACATTGGTCGAGCAAACAGCGACGGAAGAATCGATTCAAATCATCGATACGCGGTCGAAAAAACAGTTCGAGAAGAATCATGTCGACGGCGCGGTTCATATCCCGCTCGGCGAACTGCGGACGCGGGCTGCGGAACTCGACCCATCCATCCCGACGGTCGTCTATTGTAATAAAGGCGTCACCGGCAATGCAGCGCAAAACGTGCTCAAGAATCTCGGGTTTACGGATGTCTGTAACTTGTCCGGTGGAAATACGAACTATCAGCACCTGAAGCATTGTTTTTCTAAGAAATAAGCGCAAAAATCGCATAAACAGGAACCACGCTCCGTCTGACGGAATGTGGTTCTTTCAGCGTGCAGACAAACTATTATGAAGCGTGAACATGCGATAACGAGAGGCAATCCGTTCGCGCTTCCTTGTCTCGCCTCGTCTTCAAAGCGGCAATCTTCCGCGCCGCTACAGCAAAGCTGCGGGGTCGCGACCGATTGCTTTTCGCTTTAAAAGCGATTCGAGCAGAATCGCGGCGCACTAAACCGCCTGCATGCCCGGCTTTCCGTCATGGTATTCCCTAAAAAGCGTCACGTTTCGTTGACTCCTACGGGAAAAAGTGCGTTTTTAACGCACGTTCAGAGGCAGGCAAGACCCTGCTCGTTGTCCGTTAGGACGAAGGAGCAACGGCTTGCGCCTCGCCCGAGGAAAGCAACGAAAACAGACGCGCGATCTCCCGATAGCACTTTGTCTACAGTCTGCAAGAACCACGCTCCGCTAGTCGGAACGTGGTTCTTTGTCTTGTCTGTTAAATTAATCGTGTAGTGTCACTGTGAAAGGCTGACCTTTTTTAATGACCTGCTGCTGCGCATCAAGGACGTCACTCGTCAAAAACTCGAGTTTTTCAACGGGACGTTCCGTGATGAAACCAAGGTTGCCGCTGCGCTGTTCCGATGGCTCATATGTCCCGGCCAATGCTTCGAGGTACAGGTCATCATCAATTGTTTTTTCTGTCGATTGATTGATTTTTACATGAGCAACCGGGTTGAACGTGACCGGTTGCTTGCTCGTATTCGTAACCGTGACGCGGGTCTTCACCATATCGAATGCTTCTTCATGGGTGAAGCCGTGAAAGAAATCAATCATCGCGTAACTCGGACGGGTCTGAATAACTTTTACTTCCTCGATCGTCATGTCAATCGGTCCAATCGAGTGAGTTTGTTTGACGGACTGGATCTGTTGTAACGTCAATTCACCTTTATCGTCACGAACCGTCTGATTCCGTTTCGTCAACATCCGGTCGTCCGGCAATTGCGGGTTCGGCACATAAACGTCCGTCTTTTCAAGTGCGACGGAGGTGTGTGTGACGGGTGGTGCCGGCACGGCTTGTTGATCAGCTGAAGAATCATTACATCCGGCGAGGATGGTTCCAAGCGTGATCGAGAGCAGGAGTCGCTTCATGATGGACCTCCTTATTTATTCTTTTTCAAGAGATCAAAAATGATTTTGGCGTGATCCGTATTGTCGACTTGTCCGGCAAACCGGTCTTTAGCCGGTCCATAGGCATAGACGGGAACGTCTTCTCCCGTATGTCCGCCCGTCGTCCAACCCGTGTGCGACCGTTGATTGAAGATTTCTTCAATCGCGTTATCGACGTCTGTCACGTTCTTAGAGGCAGCAGCTCGTTCGACCGAAGTGAATTCCTCTTCCGTCAAAGCCAATTTTTGTTGATCGATGTACGTCGTCAAGGTCTTGCGGACATCGGCGCCGGAAACGATTTTTTCAGCCATGAAGTCGGGTGTTTTCTTTGCTGCTTTAATCGGCTCGGCGAACCAGTTATAAATCCCGTCTGCCCCGATTGAATAGCCGCCCGTCGAATGATCGGCCGTCGCGACGACGAGCGTATGCTTGTCCTTTTTCGCAAAGGCGATTGCCGCTTTAAACGCCCGTTCGAAATCTTCCATTTCACTCATCGCGCTGACGATGTCATTATCATGTCCGGCCCAGTCGATTTGACTCCCTTCGACCATCAGGAAGAAGCCTTTTTTGTTCGTATCGAGTCGTTTAATCGCCGCATTCGTCATTTGCTCCAATGAGGGAACGGTATTTTCGCGGTCGATCCGTTTTGCTAAACCGCCATCGGCAAACAGACCGAGGACTTGTTTGTTGCGGTCGGCATTTAATTCGTCAAGATCCGTCACGTATCCGTAACCGTCTTTTTTGAATGCTTTCGTCAAATCGACATCCGGACGGACGAAGTTGGATTTACCGCCGCCGAGTAAAACATCAATCTTATGTTTCCCGTTAATCCGTTCCTTAAAGTAATCATCTGCGATCGCGTTCATGTTTTTCCGATTTTCGTCATGAGCGCCGAACGAAGCCGGTGTCGCATGGGTGATTTCTGACGTCGCGACGAGTCCCGTTGACTTACCGCGTTCTTTCGCCGCTTCAAGGACGGTCTTGACTTCAGACTTATCATTGTCGACGGCAATCGCTGCGTTGTACGTCTTGACGCCGGAAGACATCGCGGTTGCGGCAGAGGCAGAGTCGGTGATGTTTTGTGCCGGATCTTCCGGATAGGTCATTTGCTGACCGACGAGATACTGGTCGAAGGCAGTTTTTTCGGCGACGGTCGTCGTCGGATCATTTTTTAAGTAACGGTGCGCCGACGTATAGGAAACACCCATCCCGTCACCGATTAAAAAGATGACGTTGCGGATTTCTAGCGTCTTCTTGTATTTGCTTTTGGCATCGGCATCCGGTGTCGATACCATCGTGCTGAGCGATAAGGTCGATAGGGCGAGAATCGGGATCAGTCGTTTCAGTTTCATGATAATTCCTCCTTGGTCATTTAAAGAACAGTATGTATTGCCTACATTCATCATCCTACTGAAGGAATATGAACGGAATATGAGAAAAATGTAAACAATTATGAAGAAGTAATGACAAGGAGCTATGAAAAAGGAGTTGGCATGTCTTACGAAACAAAAATATGAAAAAACTAGTCAGCGAAGTCGCCGGCTAGTTAGTGTGAAGCGTGTTAAACGAGGAGTAAGCCCATCAAAATCGTATCATAATACAAGCCGTCCGCAAGCAGTCGGTCGTGCTTGAGTCGTCCTTCGACTTGAAACCCGGTTGTCTGATATAAACGAACGGCCCCTTGATTCGTCTCGACGACGGTCAATTGAATCTTTTGCAGTTCGACCGTCCGTGCCCAGTCAAGTGTCGTCTGTAAGAGAGCCCGCCCGATGCCTTGCCCCCAACAGTCACGGACGACCCCGACGCCGAAGTCGGCTTTATGTGCGAACCGACGCAAGGAGAAACCGACACAGCGGGCATAACCGACGAGTTGACGATCCACTTCAGCGACGAGCAGGGAGTGGGGAATACCGGTCTCATGCTGAATCAATTGCAGAAATCCCTTTTCATCCAGCACGTCTTCGCCCGGGAATCGGTCAAAGTGGTCCGTTTCTGCATCGAGTCTCGCGCGCAGTAAAGCAAGCTGTCGTGCATCCGTAGGCTCTACCGGACGAATCGTGTACGTTACAGATTGAATGTTCGCGTCAATTGGATCCATCATATTCGCCTCCGAACTAGTAAAATCAAAATCGTCCCCCTTAAGAATGCCATAAACAATTTAAAAATGTAAAGTATTTCCATTAAGACAAACGAAGATTGTCTAGATCGACACATGATAGACTAGAAACAGATTGGAAAGGATGGATAGAGATGTTAGAGATACAACAGGGTTCAACGGAGGACCGCGAATACATTCGCGAACAATTAATCGGCTTCAACAAAACGAAAGTTCCGCTAGCGGTTCAACATGAGACGGAACAAATCTGTTTTCTTTTAAAGGAAGGTGGCGAGATTAAAGGCGGATTGACAGGTGAATACAGCTGGAACCACGTCCACGTCTCTTTCTTGTGGCTCGACGAGTCCGTCAAAGGCGGCGGATACGGCAGCAAATTATTGAGCATGGTCGAAGCCTATGCCAACGAACGTGCCTGCAGCAAAGTCATCCTCGACACGTTCAGTTTTCAGGCACCCGGCTTCTATGAAAAAAACGGGTACGTCGAATACGGGCGTTTAGACGATCATCCGGTCGAAGGGATGACACAATACTTCTATAAAAAATTACTTTAAATGAGTTGATCCTTATTTCTTGTAATAATAAATCCAAGCAATCAGATAGGACAGTGTGCCGAGCGATAAGACGGTCGCGATGGCGTAGAAGGGAAAGTTCGGAAAACCTTCAACGAGTTGGACGTAAAATAAAAACGGAATCATCAGGACAGGGAGTGTGGACAAAAATGTTGAATAGGCAACACGTGTCGCCTTACCTGTGATGACTTCCTCGCGCTCGTCCTGATCGGAAAATTCAGTCATCCCGACGGACCATTCGGAAAACGTACTTTTTTTGTTGGTCCGAGTCAGATACCCCATAACGGTTAGTAAAACAGCGATGAGTATCATCGGAAGAACAAGCGGAAGTTCCAATGTGATGTTGAATCCGGTACCGCGGACGGGATCATCGTTAAACACTTCAAGTTGATCGTGTACAGAACTGACGAAAGCAGCTAACAAATAGAACAGACAAATGTTTAAGCTCGATTGAATGATGACACGTTTCAAGGTGATTCCTCCTCCAAATAAAAGATGTCTTCGATTGGTCGGTCAAAGACCCGGGCGATGTGCATCGCCAGTAACAAGGACGGGGTATAGCTTCCTTTTTCGAGTGAGATGACGGTCTGGCGCGTGACGCCGATCAAGTCAGCGAATTGTTCTTGCGTCCAGTCCGTTTGGCGCCGTAATGCTTTGACGCGATTCGAAAGTTTCATCGGGACACTCCTTTCTTACATAAACACATTGTATAGTTTGTTTTACATTTTGTAAAGCTAACTATACTTTTTATTTTTCCGTCTCATTTATCGAAAATTCGTGGAGTCTGACTAAAACAGAATAGTCTGACAACTTTCGGGTAATATGTACTTTATCACTTCGACGGCATCGGGACAGAAAAAGGGGGGGAATTAAATGTTGCCTGAATGTATTCCGGATCAAAGGGAGCTCGCACGCCGCATGCGCATCGTCAAAACGTTACGGAAGCTTGGAAAAACGGATGAAGCCATTGCAAAATCATTATATGTCCCGGTCGAGTGGGTCAGATCAGTCGAAGATAATTTATCGAATACTAGTTATCAGCAATCATCTTAATGCATGAAAAAGAAGCGTCTCCCTTAGTTCAGGGGGACGCTTCTTCATGTTCACGATGACAGTTTCGTTGCGCCCGAGTCGACCGACAGTTTCGGTTGACGCCAAAAGAACGTCAAGATGATGCCGACCGTCAGGACAATCGTCGCGAAATAAAACGGGTAGTTGAGGTTGACATCAAACAGGAGTCCACCCGCAATCGGTCCGAGGATGTTCCCGACACTCGTAAACATCGAATTCATTCCGCCGACGAAACCTTGTTCATCGCCGGCGATCTTCGACAGATAGGTCGTGACGGCAGGACGCATCAAGTCGAATCCGACGAAGACGACCATCGTCACAAGGATGATTGCGAAGTAACTCGTCACGTACGTCATGACGAGGACGAGGGCGGTTGAGACGATTAAGCTGTAACGGATCAGGCGGATCTCACCGAACCACCGCGTCAAGCGGTCGAACAGGCCGACCTGGACGACGACACCGACAATCGCTCCGAGGGAAATCGCGAGAGCGATGTCCTTCGCCGTGAAGCCGAACTTCCGGTCGACGAACAGGGCGAACAGCGATTCGAACGAGGCGAGACCGAATGACGAAATCAACAGGACCAAAAAAGCGACGAAATAGAGGGGGGAAAAGATTTTTGAGAAGCCGTTCGCTTGTTTGACGGTCGGCGCATCGGCATAATGACGTTCCGGTTCACGTAACGTGAAGACGGACAAAATCATCGCAATCATCCCGAACGTCGCGGCAAAGAAAAACGGAACGCGTGTCCCGATGTCAGCGAGAAATCCGCCGATCCCCGGTCCGATGATGAAGCCGGTCGAAATGGCGGCCGACATATAGCCGAGCGCCTTCGGACGCGTCTCGTTCGTCGTGATGTCGGCGATGAACGCCGTCACGGCCGGCATGATGAAGGCGGCACTGACTCCCCCTAGGATGCGCGAAGCGAACAGGACTTCGACCGTCTGTCCGAGACCGAATAGCAGTTCCGACATGCTGAAGATGAACAGGCCGATGATGATCATCGGCTTCCGTCCATACTTGTCGACGGCGCGTCCGGCAAGCGGCGAAAGGATCAGTTGGGCAAAGGCGAACGCCGACACCATATAGCCGACCGTCGAGCCGGAGATGTTCAATTCATTCATGATCGTCGGGGTGACGGGAATGACGAGTCCGATCCCTAAAAAGGCGATGAACAGATTGAGTAAAAGTGTACCTAAAATGAGTTTGTTGTTTTGCATGATTTGAACCTCAGTTTCTGATTTGACTTCTTAACGGACGAGTCCGCGCCAAAAAATCGGCCAGACGGCAGTGAGTCGTTGTTGGTAGGCGTCAATCCCGTTATAGACGAGTTCTGTCATCGTTCCTTCCGCAACCGTCAAATAGGCGAGTGCGCCGCTCGTATAGTCTTCGGAGTAGAGAATCTGCTCCGTCCGGTCGCGTTCGCGGAACAAGCGTGCAAGGTGACGATGGATCGAATCGAAAAACGGATTGATCAACGCCGTCACTTCATGCTCCAGTTTGACGGGCGGGAAGTACGCGATGCGAAGGATGAACTTCATTTGGTCGTTTTGGTTGCTTTCCTCGATGAACCAGTCGAAAAATCCTTTTAGCGATGCTTCGAGCGGCAACTGCCGTGTCTCGACGAAGTAGGACGCGAGGTGTTTTTTCTGTTCACCGAGCGCGTACGCCATCGTCTTCAAAAAGAGATCGTCTTTTCCGGAATAGTGGGCATAGATGGATGGTTTCTTGATACCGACTTCCTGGGCGATGTCGTTTAAGGAGGCCCCTTCGTAGCCGTGACTCGCGAAGTGGCGCAAAGCGGTCGGGATTAATTGTGCAGCTTTCAAATCATTCACCTTCCTAACGGTCGTTAGTTTATAAAAATACTGTAGCATCTGGTTTGCTACTTGAACAGGAAAATGCCTCAAAGAATAACTTGAGTAAAACTAAAGGGGGTGCAACAATGGATATTATTAGGAATATTCTTGTGATTTGATTTGTAGAGACATCTGAAATGATGGATGTCATGTTAAACGAGCAATCAAGGGGCTGATCGTATGAATAAAAGAATAATATCTATCATCTTGCTCCCCTTTTTGCTAGGTGGAACGTATTACGGGGTGATATCCCTATTGTTCAAAGAAGGTACATCTGTCAGTTCGTTCCCGATTCCGCGCTTTGCGACGGAGCAAACGGGTGCGAACGGGCAACACTACGCGACGCAACTTGCTTCAGAAACAGACGGACCGGGACTCCTGTATGCAGCACGCTTGAATCGTGACGGCTGGAAGAAAGTGAATCAAGAAGGAGCTAAAATTCTCTATCGCAAAGGCGAGACATTCGTTTCGCTGACGACGTTCGACGAGGAAGTATATGTTAAGCCTGTCCGTTTAGTCGAGTTCGAGCGTTTGGAGGATTGAGTCGGAACAAGGTACACTTGCTACAATAAGTAAGGACAGGAGCAATTCGTCCGTTCGTAGCAAAGGAGAATCAAGATGACACAATCCATCGCAATCATCGGAGCAGGCGTCAGCGGGCTTTATACAGCATCGCTTTTACAACAGATGGGGCAAGCGGTCACCGTCTATGAAGCACGGGACCGGATCGGCGGACGTATTGTAAGCGTGGCGGGTACGCATGGAGACGAGGCAGACCGCTTTGACCTCGGACCGACATGGTACTGGCCGGATACGGAAACGGTCATCACGGATCTTGTCGCCGAACTCGGCCTGACGGCATTCGCCCAACACACGACGGGCGCGATGGTACTCGAACGGCAAGCAGGAGCCATCGAACATCATCTGCTGGCACCGGACAGTATCGTCCCGTCGAAGCGGTTAGCGGGAGGAATGGAAGCACTCGTGACAGCGATTGCGTCACAACTCCCGGCGGCATCGCTCCGCTTACAGACACGCGTCACGAAACTTGAGCGGACGGGACAGCAAGTAATCGTTACGTCAATCAAAGACGGACGGATGACTTCAGAAACGTATGATAGTGTCGTGGTTGCCCTTCCACCCCGTCTTGTCGAGCGAGTCGCAATCGAACCGCCGTTTTCCGAGACGACGCGGGAGAAACTGCAAACGACCCCGACCTGGATGGCCGGACAAGCAAAAGCACTTGTCGTCTATGACACGCCGTTTTGGCGCGAAGCGGGTCTGTCCGGGTTTGGGATGAGCTGGGTCGGCGCCATGCAGGAAATTCATGATGCATCACCGCAGCGCGGACCGGGTGCCTTGTTCGGTTTCCTACGGCTGACGGCAGAAGAGCGTCAGTCACTCGGGACGGAAGCGGTTAAAGCCTGCATACTCGAGCAACTTATCACGATGTACGGCGAAGCAGCCCGTCATCCGCGGGAAGTGTTCTATTATGACTGGGCGCAAGACCTTGATACGGCGACGCCTGCAGATGCCCGTCCGTTAACGGAATTTCCGCAGTATCGGCCCATCGCAGTCGACGCAAACTGGCAAGGCCGGCTTTATCTTGCCGGAACGGAAACGGATAGTGCGTTTGGTGGCCATGTCGAAGGGGCGCTCCGGTCGGCGAAGCGGGTCGTCGCTGAATGGACGATGCGGCATGGGTGATTTGTGACGCGCACAATGTTAATCATGAACGTCCTCGACGATCGGGGGCGTTTTTAACTGATTTTAAAAGTCGAAGCAGTCATTTGTTCCACCTGTGGTAACTTTCGGAGATTGGGATGGAAGAACCAAACACATGCAATCAACGAAATACCGAGTCCGGCGAACATGAAAATGAAGTGAGGATCGATAAAGGTCGCGACATATCCACCTAGTAACGAACCGATCGGCATCGCGGCAATTCCTAAGCTATACGCGACTGAATTCACGCGCCCGAGTATTTGGTTCGGGATGATGGTTTGCGTAACACCGGCAAACAAAACATTTACGGCACCGATTGGAATCCAGGCGATACCAAATAAAATCGGTGTAACCAGTGGACTTGAGAGCCACCCGGCAAATACCCAGCAGATGGATCCGACTAAAAAGCAAACACTTGTGACGATGCCGACGCGCAGTTTTCCGAGGGTCGAACCGAGGAGTGCACCGAGCAACGAACCCGCTGACATAGCGGCTAACAGAATACCGTATGTTTGTACACCGCCGATTTGATCCGCGAAGACAGGAAGGACGGCAACCGTCATCCCAATCGCAAAATTTGCGACAGACGAACCAATCAGAAAGACCCAAAGTAATGACGTGAAGACGACAACGAAGCCGTCTTTTAAATCATCGATATAGTCCGTGAAGGTAAGTTTTAAGGAGTGTTGCGTTTTTGGTGTTGGCGTTTTTACAAAATCCATGTTGAGGAACGAGAAAAACATCGCGGCGAGTGCGAATGTCACTGAATCGACGAAAAACATCGTGATGGCACCAAAGAAGGCAATTGCTAATCCTGCCAATGAATTGAAGACAAAATCAACGCCTTGATAAGCAAATGCAAAAAGTGAATTTCCTTGCAGCAGTTCTTTTTCTTTTAGAAACAAGGGGAGGGCTTTAGTTTGCGTCGGATAGGCAAACTCTTCGACGCAGGCGAGTAGTGGCATGACGGATAAAATTAAAGTGATGCTTAAAAAATCGAGCAGGTAAGCGAGTGGAATGATCAAAATCAAAATCGACTGCACGACTTGGGTGACGATTAACGTCGTTTTGATTCTCCAGCGGTCGACCAGCGGACCCGCAAGAAATTGCAGGGCTTTTGGTGATAAAATCAGAAACCCGGCGAGCCCTGTATAAAATGCACTTTGTCCAATGTCATGGACAAGCCACATCGCGGCGATGTAATAAAGACTGTCTCCAATATTCGTCACGAGTCGGCCGGACAGTAAAAATATGAAATTACGGTTTTTCAAAAGTTCAATCATGCGTAAAACCTCCAGTCGATTTATTATTTTGACCAGTCAATTTAATTTGACAATGACGGGTAAAGAAAAAGGCTATACGTTCAAGCCTTGTTTTCTTCATCCTCATGGTCAATCGTTTCCATGATGAGTTCATCCACTTCAAACGCCATCGTAGAAAAGAAATAAAGTTTTTGAGCGGTTTCTTCACTTGGTTCTTTTGAGAGGTGTCTAAGCTCCTCCATCAAAGCAAAATATTTTTTCATCCAATCGTTAAACTGTTCCTCCGTTGCAGAGATTTGCCACATTGAACCGACATGATTCCAGTCAGCAGGCGATTCACTGGCCCGTTGAGGGGTAAATGCATGCTCGGGCGCAGATAAAATAACTTGTTTTGTTTTTTCGGCCATCTGAAAAAGCAATTGCCGATTGGATTCATTGACGTCTTCCATATGCGGCAAGAGCTCAAGTGATGGTGTGAACCCCCGTGCCACCGATTGATAAAACTTTTGGATGATTCCGCCTTTTTCTTCCGTTTTGACTAACGTGATCAAGTGATTCTTTTCGAGCTCCTTTAAATGATAATGTACTTTAGGACGCGATAAGTTAAGTTTTTCAGACAACATTTGACCCGTGAGTGGTTTTTCGATCAACCGCATCATGATTTCAGCTCGGATCGGAACACTCAGCGCCTTTAATTGGCTTAAAGTGGTTAGCGTTAAAATGGATTTCATGAGAAGACTCCTTTTTATTTGACCGGTCTAATTTATTTGACAATAAAATAACATAGATTTACTTTTAACAGTTAATATTTTTTGCAAGGCATTACATTCTCTTGGATGAGGTATTACTTGACAGATTGGAAAATCGAGTGAAGGATTTGTTTTAACTAATTATTGAAAAGGTATAAGGGCACATAGAATATTTTAGTGCGACATGTAAGGGAAGGGTGACTGTATGACGTATCAAATTTTGATTCTACTACTTATCGGCTACGTAATTTACACAATCGATTTAAAACAAAAAATGATTCCTGTTCCGATGGTGCTCGTCGTGATTGGACTGGGTCTTTCATTTATCCCCTATTTTTCTTCGCTTCATCTATCAAAGGAAATCGTATTTGAAGTGTTTTTGCCGGCACTCCTGTTTACGGCAGCGTATCAGTTTCCGATTAAACAGTTGAAAAATAATTGGGGTATTATTACGGCGTTCAGCACGATTGGGTTGATTGTGACGGCCTTATTACTCGGTGTCTCAATTTACTGGATCTCGAATCTGTTCATTTCACTTTCGCTGACGGCTTCGCTGCTCCTTGCCGCCATCTTGATTCCGACCGATCCGGTCTCGGTAACGTCCATCATCAAAAAAAGTACAGGGGACGAACAACTCGCCGATATCGTGGAAGGAGAATCGATGGTCAATGACGGGACGAGTATCGTTTTGTTTACGATCTTATTAACGATGTTTCAAACGGGGGAACGTTTTAATTTCACGACATTTATCGAACAATTTATGCTTGTTTCGTTTGGCGGAATTCTGATTGGTTTCTTGCTCGGATGGATTTTAAGTAAAATTATTCACTTGACGACGCAAAAAGAATATCAAGTGATGTTGAGTATCGTCATGTCGTACGGTGGATTTTATCTTGCGGAAGCGCTTGGTGTCTCAGGTGTTCTCACCACGGTCATTTTGGGGATTTTCTTGTCTTACGAAATCGAAAAAGCGGATGAGGAGAAGGGAATTAAAGCATCATTAGATGGATTTTGGAACATCATCAAACCAACATTTTTATCGATTTTATTCTTACTGATTGGGATTCAAGCAGCTGGATAC
The DNA here is from genome assembly GCF_018618695.1 of Exiguobacterium sp. s127. NCBI lineage: Bacteria > Bacillati > Bacillota > Bacilli > Caryophanales > Exiguobacterium > Exiguobacterium sp. s127. Next base: position 57,659 of record NZ_JACSMO010000013.1, read on the forward strand.
TTAGTTTTTTCACAATGGGGACTGGCGTTGATCATTTTTGGTCTGACCTTGTTGGCACGGTTCATCATGGTCAGCGGCTTCATTTATGCGGTACCGGCCTGGAAAGGTGAATTTCGCGACGACTTTTCGACGATCTCAATCATTACGGCAGCCGGGATTAAAGGTTCGATGTCTGTCGCGTTGTTACTATGGCTCGAAAAAACGGTCTCAGCGCAATATGATGTGTTGATTTCCTTATCGTTTGCTGTCATCGTCCTGTCGTTGATTGTCCAAAGTATCGGTATTTATCCGCTGACGATTTTCTTGAGTAAGCGGCATAAACGATAATAAAAAAGAAAATCAAAAAGCAGACACTGTCCAAAAAGTACTTGGATCGTGTCTGCTTTTTTGCGTTTACAGATACAAGCCGTTCGCCTCAACATTTTGAGTGTTCATAAAGACAAGAAAAACGGATGATCTTAAGTTGTTCCAAAAACGGAAATCATCAAATCCGCAATCATGCAGTTTTCTCTAACATGACCAGTCATTCAGACGAATATAATAACTTGCCCGTTTTGAAATCGTAAATCCGGTAAAAAATTTCAAATGCATGATCTTTTGTCGTTGTCACGTGGCAGGTATACGGGACGTCCGGTCCGTAAGCGCCGAGATCGGCCCGATCGAAGAAACTGAAATAGTCACCTGTTTCATCATAATAAAGATCAATCGTCCGCGGGCTGGATTGATCATCGTATTCCACCGTACACATTCCTTTAGTTGTCGCATAGTCATGATAAAAGACGTACTTCAGGCTTGGAGCCGTATACCAAACCAGTCCCACACCGAATAAACACATTAAAACGAGTCGGCCGAACGTGGAAAATTCGATGCCGGTATCCTCACGGAGCCAAAAATATAACAACACACTCAGCACTATACAGACGATACCACCTGCGAAAAGCGCGTAATAGAAAAGCACTTCTTCATTCATGCGATCATCACCCTCATAAATACAACCCGTTCGCCTGAACGACGAATTGCGAGTGTTCGTAATGATAGGTGATGACGGAATAATCGAACGGACGACCGTTCGACAAGTGGAAGATCGTCTCGACCGTCAATGCCGGATCACCGGCTTCAAGTTCCAAATGTTCCGCAATCGTTTCCGGCAATTTGCCGACGTGCATGTACATGTCGGAAAAGCCGATGTTCAGTCCGAGTGCCGTCTCAAGATACTCGAAAATCGATTGTTCGACGATTTCCCGGTTCAAGTATGGGACGAGTGCTTTTACGTAATAGGATTCTTCGAGGCAGAGAAGCCGTCCGTCAATGTAGCGGATCCGTTTGACGAAATAGATGTCTGTCCCAGGTGTAATGGCAAGGTTATGAGCGAGATCCTCCGGGCAGGCAATGACTTCAAGTTCGAGTAAACGCGACGTGATATCATAATCGATCAAGTTTTGCTTGAAGCCTTGTGTCGAGAAGAGATTAAAATACCCTTTCCGATTACTTTTGCGGACAAAAATGCCGCTGCCGCGAACTTGAAAGATGATTCCTTTTCGTTCCAGCAGTTCGAGCGCTTTCGTCATCGTCGTTTTACTGACCTCAAATTGTCGGATCAATTGATCGAGAACCGGTAATTTATCGCCTTGCTGTAACGCATTCTGTTCGATGTAGGCTTCGATTTCCGTCGCCGTTTGTTCATATTTCAGCATGGTTCACCCTCATTTACATAAAAATTGTTATATCGCAACTATATCATAATAAAAAGACGATATTTGTAAACATGTTTTTTTAAGATTAAATGTGTATTGATTAATTGTGCATGTACAATTATGATGATAATAAAGGTATACATCTCGATTATTAGGGAGGACTTGAAGATGAAAGCATTACCAAACGACTTTTTATGGGGCGGCGCACTGGCTGCGCATCAATTTGAAGGTGGCTGGAACGCCGGCGGCAAAGGGCCGAGTGTCGTCGATGTCATGACGGCAGGCGCGCATGGCGTCGCCCGCCGAATTACCGATACGATTGAAGAGGGGACGTTTTACCCGAACCATGAGGCGATCGATTTTTATCACCGCTATCAAGAAGACATTGCCTTATTCGCCGAGATGGGATTGAAGTGTCTCCGGACATCGATCGGCTGGAGCCGGATTTTCCCGAACGGGGACGAAACGGAACCGAACGAAGCGGGACTGCAGTTTTATGATAATGTCTTTGACGAGTTGATTAAACACGGCATCGAGCCGATCATCACGTTATCGCACTTTGAAATGCCGCTCCACCTCGCGCGCGAATACGGCGGGTTCCGCAACCGGAAAGTTGCTGAGTTCTTCGAACGCTTTGCTGAAGTCTGCTTCACACGCTACAAAGATAAAGTCATGTACTGGATGACGTTTAATGAAATCAACAACAAGATGGATGTCGAGAATCCGTTGTTCCTCTGGACGAACTCCGGTGTCAAAGTCGAACCGGGCGAAAATGCGATGGAAGTCATGTACCAGACCGGTCACCACGAACTGATTGCCAGCGCCCTTGCTGTCGCGAAAGGGAAAGCAATCAATCCCGATTTCCAAATCGGAGCGATGATTTCCCACGTCCCGGTCTATCCGTATTCCTCACATCCGAAAGACGTCATGCTGGCGGAAAAATCGATGCGTCAACGTTACTTCTTCCCGGATGTTCAGGCACGCGGTTATTATCCGAACTATGCCTTAAAAGAGTTCGAACGGGAAGGTTATCAGATTCCGATCCTCGACGGCGATGACGAGATTCTGAAAAACGGGACGGTCGACTACATCGGCTTCAGTTATTACATGTCGACAACGGTCAAGCATGATGCGACGGTCAACAATACGGGGAACATCGTCAACGGCGGTCTCGCGAACGGCGTCGAGAATCCGTACATCCAGTCGAGCGACTGGGGCTGGGCGATTGATCCGGTCGGACTCCGTTACGTCCTGAACCGGTTGTATGACCGCTACCAACTCCCGCTCTTCATCGTCGAAAACGGCTTTGGGGCTGTCGATACGATTGAGGACGGCAAGATTCACGATGCAGCCCGGATTGATTACTTGAAGACTCACATCGAAGCGTTGACGGAAGCGGTCACGGAAGACGGCGTCGAACTGATGGGCTACACGCCATGGGGCATCATCGACATCGTCTCGTTTACGACGGGTGAGATGAAAAAACGCTACGGGATGATTTACGTCGACCGCGACAATGAAGGCAACGGCTCGATGGAACGGATGAAAAAAGACTCATTCGACTGGTACAAACAGGTCATTGCGACGAACGGACAGGAGTTGTTGTACGACAAAGCGACACAACAGTAAATCGATAAGCCTCCACCTATACCGGGTGGAGGTTGTTTGTTGTCTGCCAAATCACGCTTGCTTGAAATAGGAAAACAAGCGATGATGAGAATGTATATATTATCCAAAAGTGACGAGGGACGTTTAAGGGGATGAATGAATGATTGGTGTCAGTATTGCGACGATATGGGAGTTCGAAGCGACACTCGCATATTTTGATGTAAAAGAATTAGAACGTACTAAGTACCCGTACGGCGAATATTTTTTCCGGACGATTGCCGGAAAACGTGTGTTGTTTTACAGCACCGGTGTCCGGAAAGTAAACGGGGTCGGGGCAAATCAGTACATGATGGCACGGTTCCCGCTTACAAAAATTATCGTTGCCGGGACCTGTGCCGGCATTGACGAGTCGTTTGCGGTCCTCGACATCATCGTGCCAAACCGCGCGGTCCAGTATGATTGTACGGTGAAAGAAGTCGAGCCGTTGATTAAACCGTCCTTCATCGTTGAACTCGCTGTTGCGGCTTACCAAACAGATTGTCACACCGGAACGATTGGTACGGCAGACCGGGCCGTCGTGATGTGGAACGATTACTTGGAGCTGAAAGACAATGCCGTCACGGTCGCCGATACGGAAGCCGGCGCAATCGCCTATATCTGTCAGAAAAACGGGGTCGAATGTATCATCATTAAAGGCATCTCGGATTTTCCGACGGACGAGACGGACCGCGATCCAGTCCAGTCGAACGAAGAACAAATCAACGTCTACATAGCGAATACGCCAAAAGTGATGCGCAAAATATTCAGTGACTATCTGACACGATTCATTTAGAACATCAGGAGGGGCAACGCATGAAAACATTAGTGGTTGGTTGTCTGCTGACCGTCAACGCTAAAAGCTTAATGACACAAAAGACGCAGTCTCGGATGAAATCCCGGAACTGCGTCTTATTTATGATCAGTGCATCGGCTGCTAATTTTGTTCAGACTCATGTTTTTCTGACTGAGCCGCTTTGAAGTTGCGATAAATCGTATAACCGACAGTGACAGGAAGGATGACAATTCCATACCCAAGCGGCAATCCTAAAAAATAATACCAGAAAATCGTAAAAACAATCATGATTAGAAGGAGGCGGATACTAGATATGTGGTATGTACTCACTTAAAACGTTCCTTTCTTTCAAAGTATTGTTATGTTTTTAGAAAGTCGTTTGGTTGATCGACATAAAGTTGGACCAGTCCGCACTTCGGACAAACGGCAGCTTTCGCTTCAGCAGATGCCTTACTGAAAAAACGACCCGGTTTTTTAATCTTTAAGCCGTACATGGCACCTTTGACGTGGACTTCACAGTCTTCGACTAGTCGGGTGTCGCATTGGGTACAGGTTCGGTTCATGTAACTTGTCCTCCTATTTAGCTTGAACTACCTCCACCTGCGCTGGGCTTCGCCCTGAGACACTTAGAGGTGGGAGTATTCTCGCCTGATTTTGATAAATATTCTTCAACTGTCCTTTAATACGTGTCGGAGTTCGCTGACGCCAAGGATCAGCATACAAAGCGAAAGTGGTATGAAGAATACTAAAAACGATAGTGTCGTTATGGCATCCATTGAACTACCTCCACCTACGCTTCGCTTAGAGGTGGAGGATTCCTGAGTCATCCGACCTAACGGTCGAAATCTGATCAGGCTAACCCCGTCGTCCCGACGGTTGAAGAAGCTAAGAGGCGTTCAGCTTCTTGTTTGAGGTTCAGTCCTGCGTTCACATCA